>JABIYQ010000120.1 GCA_018702715.1 Desulfobacula sp.
CAAACCTTTTTTATCCTGTTTGGAAAAAATGAAAATTAGGGCGTCCCAGGCGATATATGTGGGAGACGATTTACAAAAGGATGTCCTTGGAGCAGGTGATGTCGGAATGAATCCTGTATGGCTCAAACACTTTTCTGTGAAACGGTCCTGGCCTGATCCGGAAACGAATACAGGGTTTCGCATCATAACCGATCTGAATGAATTGCTTGAAATTGATGAAACCAGGCCATATCTGTGACTAACGCATCCCTTCTCCCACAAAATCATGCTCTTATTTATAAAAAATTGCTGGCTTGCGTAAAAGCATTTGAATTTGAAAATGCTTTAAAAATTTGTATGCAGTATCATATAATACCGAGTTTGGCAGATATGGAAAGGCTTATTGATGACCTTGTTGCGCAAAGAGAATCAAGGGTTAAGGGTCACCCTACCCATAAGCTTGATACACGGATAAGGGCTTTAAAAAGATTTCGTGATCATGGATGTGATCCTGGGCAGATAATTGAAAAAACAACACTGGAGCAAGGATATAACGGCAAGATATTAATTGTGGCGATTATGGGTGGCGTTATAGACAGGTTGACCTGCCTGCGATCCGGGGATCTCTGGCATAGGGAAATTTTACAAAATACAAAAAATGAAATCAGGGATTTGGGATTTTCTAAAAGTTCTGTCTATGAACTTGGCGGGGCCAATGTCCGGTTTGAAACAAATAAAGACATTGTAATATTTGGAACAAGCGATGATTTCGGTCCATGTGACAAAGTATGTGCTTCAAAGCTTATTCAACAGGTTTTTAAAGATAGAAATATTATAGTTGATTAACTGAAATTTTGGGGGAAGTAGTTGACCAAAGAGAAATTTAAAATTCTATTTTACTGCTGGTTCATATATGGTTTCTTTTACCTGAACCGATTAAATCTTTCTCCAGTTATTCCGCTGATCATGTCAGATCTTAATATTTCCCATGCCCGTATCGGCCTTATAGGAGCTTCGTTTTATGTTTTCTATACACTGGCCCAGCTTCCTGCCGGCTACCTGAGTGACCTGTTCGGTGCCAGGAAGGTTATTTTTGCAGGAGGATTGATTTCCGCTTTTTCAAATATAGTATTCAGTTTTGGCAGCGGATTATGGCATCTGGTGCCTTCTCAGTGCCTCAATGGTTTGGGGCAGGGATGCGGTTTTAGCCCAATTATTAAAATCATAGACCAACACTTTTCTTTCAATCAAAGAGGGAGAGCATTGGGTCTGGTCATGACATCCACTGCTGTTTTTACAGTTGCGGCATTCTTCCTTGCCGCGTATATCGGCCAGACATTCGGCTGGCGCGCGGTTTTCTGGTCAGCACCTCTGGTTTTTATACCTGTACTCATTATTTTTAAATTAGTCATCAAAGCATCGTCTATTGACACGCCTTCCAGTACTGATGAGACGGAGTCCGACAGCCTGAAGGCAATTAAAAACAAATCTTTTGTCCAGATAAACAGCTGGGTCTTTTCAAGGAAAATGTGTTTTTTAGATTTGGGTTTTTTTTGCCTGTGTTATATCACATCCAGTAATTTGATCTGGCTGCCTTCCTTTTTGTTTGAAAGTTATGATATGTCTTTGGTTCAAGCAGGTTTCTTTGCAGCACTTTACCCCCTGTCAGGAATTATTTCCAGGCCTTTGGGAGGGTATATTTCCGATGTGTTTTTCAAGGGGAAAAGAAAACAGACCATCTTGATCGGGTTGTTTATTATCTTAATATCCACATTGCTACTATTCCGGATTGAGGATTTTAGTATCAATATATATTTTATAATTTTAATAGGCTTTTTTGATAATTTAATAGGCCCTCTGTTTTTTGCCTGGATGCTGGATCTGGTACCGAAGAATAAAAGTGGGAGCGGTGCAGGGGTACTTCAGTTTTTCGGGCATATTGGGACTATTCTATCAATATATTTTTCAGGTATTGCAGTGGATTTCTTTCATTCATATCGGCCGTTTTTTATGATCATGTCGGCCATTTCAATTTTAGGAATCATATCTATATGGTTAATTGCTGAATCCGAAGAAAAAAGTCCATAAAAGAAATTGTTTTGGCGCAATCCTATACTTCCCTTGTGGGTGTCGGAGTTAAAACAGTTGGCATTAAACCCCTTTAAATGCTAACTGAGCACAGGGCAGGGGCTAATTAATTATTTTATCTTTAATTGAACGGTGATATTCAAGTGCCCATTGATCAACCTTTTTAATCAATTGTTTGAGCACTTCAGAGAAATATTTGTCTTTATGATGCACAATATAAAATTTGTGCGTGATCGGCGGCCCTGGGAACGGCAGCACAGAAAGTTTTTTTTGTTGGATATGACCATAAACAGTATTCCTTGAAACCAGTGCAATGCCAAGACCGTCTTCTACAGCTTTTTTGATGGCCCTGTTGCTTGAAAGTTCAAGTGAGACAACAATATCCACTTTATTTTTTCTTAAAAAATCATGTGTGATCTGAAAGGAAAGGGACCCTTTTTCATGAATAATCATGGATTGTCCTGAAAGATCCATATAGGTTAACCTTTTTTTCTTTACAAGGGGATGGGATGGTGAAGCAACAAAAATCATATGATCTTCAAGGATTTCACGGCAAATTACTTTTTCGTTTTTTATGGGATAGGATATAAACCCGATATCATTATTCAGGTTGGCAACATTTTCCACAACAAGGTTGGAGGGTAAGATGTTTACTGAAAAGCGTACATTGGGATGTCCTTTGCTTACCGGGTTCAATATTGGCGGCAGATAATAAGCTCCAAAACTCTCGCTTGCATCAATACGGATATGGCCCTGCTTTTGCTGTAAGAATTCCCTGATCGTAGCCTCGGCATGGATTTCAAGATCAAATATTTTTTCAGCAATTTTATGTAATGCAATGCCGGCATCCGTTAAAACCAGCTTTTTACCGAATCGGTTAAAAAACTTTATGTCATAGTATTCCTGGAGACGCTGAATACCTTTTGTTATGGCCGGTTGGGTAACATTGAGTTCTTCTGCAGCTTTGCTTAAAGACCCCATTTTGCTTGAAAGGTAAAAAATTTTAAGTTGACCAAGATTCATATCAATAACTCATTATTATGAAAAATTAATTTATCATGACAAAATTATATACACTTCATAAAATATCAATTCAAGTTTTTTTATTGTTTTGCAGGATCTTGCTAATTGGAGTTCACCGCATTAATCGGGGAAATTTGCGGTAATTTAAGATAAAGGTTTTATGGGTTATTGATCAGATTAATAAATCGCTTGAGTGGTCCAAAAATATGTTTTTCTCTGTGATGGATCATGTAAAATGTTATGGGCATGGTCACTGAACCTACTGTGGACTCCGTCGTTTGGACAGTTAGATACCTCAGTTGCATGTATGCATGGACGAATCCCCAAAGTAGTTGATAACTAAGGAAAAACAGCTACTCTGATATGCTCACCTGAAGCTGCGGCCCGAAGCCCTTGATTGATATCGTCCAATGTCACATGGTGTGAAACGAGTGATTTAAAGGGGAATTCTCCACATGTTTTAGACAGAAAATCGACTCCCATTTGTAAATGTTTTGTATCATAGTTATGAACACCCATTACATTGAGCATTCTTAAAACAATATCTCCTGCGTCATAATCAAAATCAGCACCTTTAAAAACGATTCCAACCAATGCATAGCGCCCCCCAATTCTCAGGGATTTTAAACCCAAAGGTATAATTGATGGCAGTCCAGCCGCTTCAATGGCGCAATCCACACCATGGCCATGGGTTAAAGACAAAATTGTATCAATTATTTCACTATTTTCCATGTTTTTGGTATTGATGGTTTTTGTAGCACCAAATTTTTTGATTGCATCCAGCCTGTGATCAAGAATATCCGTTACAATGATTTGATTGCACCCATAATAATTGGCCAGTGCGGATGCATAAAAGCCCAAAGCCCCGGCGCCTTGGATCAAAATATTTTCAAGAGGCTGAATTTTTAATGCCTCCAAAGCTGCTACTGCAGTTGCCAGTGTGCAATTTGCAGGGGCAACTTCTTCATCGGAAAGGTTTTCAGGTATTTTGACAACACATGTTCCCGGTGTGATATAACAATGTTCAGCAAAACCACCTGCTAAATGAGGCGGATTTGCACAAGAATCATGCCCGTATTTGCGAAGGCTGCGGCATTTCATCATCAGTCCTTTTTCTCGGCAAAAGAAACATTTTCCGCAATTATCCATAATTGTCCATGTGATACGGTCACCTACATTCAAGAGCTGATCTCCGGAATCATGGGTCACCCCATGGCCAAGCTCTACAATTTTACCAATAATTTCATGGCCAAGAATTATGGGAACCGGGGATTTCCTCCGGCCCTGCCAGGTATGCAGATCTGAACCACAGATAGTACAGCAGATGACTTTAACCAAAATACAGTCTTTTTCCACCTGTGGCAAAGGATATTCAATGAGTTCCAGATCCTGTTTCGGGATTTTCATTACAGCAGCCCTGCTGGTTTGTTTCACAGTCAACCATCCTTTACTTACTATTTTTTTGGATAAAATATGTTTTAATTATTAATTCAAGGGGGTAATCAAAATAATCATACCAATTTTAAATGAATAGTGATCCTTTCTTTATCCCATTTTGGCACCGACTCTTTGCCTGGCCCAGGCCGAAGCTACTTCAGAAATAATAACCAATGCTATAATAGATAAAAGTATTGCCGCCACCCGGTTGCTTTCTATCTGCTGAACAGTCCTTCGAAGATACCATCCCATGCCTCCGGCACCGAAGAACCCGACTACTGTAGCAGCCCTGAAAGCTGTGTCCCAGGTATAAATAGATATCCCGGTCCAGGCGACCTTAACCTGGGGCAATACTGCATAGACAAATACCTGCAGAGAGTTTGCCCCTGTAGCTTGAATCGCCTCAACCTGACCAATGGAAATGTCTTCAATTTCTTCTGAGAACAATTTGCCCGCAAATCCAATACTGAACAGGGTAAGTGCCAAAACCCCGGGCAACATGCCGAATCCGATAATGGTCACAAAAAGAATGGTCCATATCATTTCATGCACGGAGCGACAAAGTATGAGAAAAAAGCGGGCTGCAGGATATAAAAAGCGTTTATTGGGGGACATGTTATAGGAGGCAAACCAGGAAAGCGGTATGGAAAAAAGGATACCGAAAAGAGCTCCCAGATATGCCATTTTAATGGTTTCAATGACATAATGGAGATATTCACTGTCTAAAATATAGTCTATGTCCACCGGATAGTATCGGTTGGCAAACAGGTCTGCGATCCTCGGAAACAGCTCCAGCAAACGTTCCAGATGGATATTCAGGTATTTAATGGAAACTGTAATGAAAATCAGGATACCCATCAGGACAATATACTTGATCAAAGATTGTGGATATTTGAATCGTTTCCAGGTTAATGTTCCACCGCTGGTTGTTGAAATGGTTGTGGCTGACATCGAAATACTTCCTTTCACTTATTTTCCATAATTAATGAATGGCTTTACGACCGTAGTAGGAGCATACTTCACCGATGGCAATAAGAAAAATTATGGCGATAATTACCGTTGTCACGCCGCCATAATTATACATAACCAACTGACGATGAAAGGTCAGTCCCAAGCCTCCGGCACCGACAAGACCCATGATCGTGGCCCGCCGGATATTGATATCCCATTGGAAGATGACATGACCGAGAAAGATCGGCAACACCTGAGGAACCACACCAAACAATATGACCTGCAGGCCATTACCGCCCACTGCCTTGATCGCCTCCAAAGGCCCGGGGTCAATGTCCTCAACCGCTTCAGCCGTAAGCTTTGAAATAAAGCCGATGGATCGCATGGACACGGCAAGAATGCCCGGAAAGGCGCCAAGACCCACCGCAGATACAAAAATCAGGCCCCAGACAATCTCGTGGACCGATCGGGTCAGTGTCATAATCGCCCGTCCTATGGGGTATGCGATCAACTTTGAGGGCGTTATATTCAGGGCGGCACACCAGGCAACGGGAAGGGAGATCACCACCGCAATCATGGTACCCAGACAGGCAATCATAAAAGTTTCGATGGTCGGGCCGAGCAGATGTTTAAAAACCGATGGATCTGGTGGGAAAAAGCGGGCTACTGCCTTGAAAAGGGATGCGGGTCCGCCAACCCTTGCCCAGTCAGTGTCCTTGATAATAGTACTTTCGATACTCCATAAAATAAGTCCGAATAATATCAGATACCCCGTATACCTGATTGCTTTGGATTTTAGTCGATTTGAAAGAATAGTGTCAAGATGCTGGTCTATATTTTCGTGGCTCATACTGCTTCCTTTATTTTCTACAATATTTCCATTGCATATATTTCGTCCAGGGTGGCCTTGTCCACGTCTCTGGTTGGCCCGTCAAATTTCTTGATGCCATCCTGAAGGCCGATGACCTTATTGGAAAACTCCAGTGCCAGCTGGACATCATGGATATTGCACAAGACGGGCACATCCATATCCTGGGACATTGTTCTAATCATCCCCATGACTTCCCGTGCTATTTTGGGATCCAGACTTGATGTGGGTTCATCAACGAGCAAAATTTTGGGTTCCTGGATCAGAGCCCTGGCGATCCCCACCCGCTGCCGTTGACCACCGCTAAGTTCATCAGCCCGTTTATCCACAAAATCCCCCAGACCGACTTTATCCAGCAATTCCAGTGCCTTGCGGATTTCACGTTTGGGATACATGCGCAAAAAACTTCTAACTGTTCCCACATAGCCCAGCCGGCCGGAAAGAACATTGTCTATCACAGACATTCTTTCCACCAGATTAAACTCCTGAAATATCATTCCCATATCTCTTCTGGCTCGGCGTAGTGCACGATTACCCATTTGGGTAATATTCTTTCCCGTCAGAAAAACCTCTCCCGAAGTAGGTTCCACCAGGCGGTTGATACAGCGTATCAATGTGGATTTACCGGCACCGCTGGGCCCGATGATAGCAAAAAAATCCCCTGGTGAAACTGACAGGCTGACTCCTTTGAGAATTTCAGGGCCAGAGCGAGAGTAGCGTATCTTTAAATCTTTAACTTCCAGTGTGGCCATTTATTTCTCCAATCCTTCCTTAATAAAATGGTAAAAAGCGGCGTGACATCGATTTTTTAATGACTATCTGCTAATCTTTCTTTTTTTTCTTTGCATCTTTGGCTTTTTTAAGATCACGAATAACATCATAGTCTGCAGATGTCATCTTAACGAATTTATTGGAGTTGACGTTTTTAAGATAAGCTGCGCAGGATGGCTGAGTGTGTAGTGTCAAAAACGTTTCTGCAATCTTTTTCTTCAGCTCCGGACACAGGGATTTACGATAACAGAAAGGATCCTGTGGGATTGCCGGCGAAAACCAAAGGTAATTGAAATCCTCTTTTTTCACCATACCTCGTTCTATAACATTATCAAACCTATGTGTCGCAACAAAGGCGGCATCCACTTTTCCATCGTAAACCGCCATTGTCGAAAGATCATGCCCGCCTGTATACACGACTTTTTTGAAATAGCTTTCCAGAGTTGTATTGATAGTTTTTGTAAACACCACCCTGGGAACCAGGTTCCCGGATGTACTGGCCGGATCAGTGAGCCCGATAACCGCCCCTTTCAGTGATTCGATAGTGTCAAACTCACTGCCTTTGCGGGTAATCAGACAGGCCTTGTAACCAGGGCCCTCTTCCTGAATATGTCCAGGTTTCTTGGCATAGGTGGCAAAGACGTCGATATCCGGGTCCTTGGCATTGGCTAAAACATAGGAATAGGGTCCATGTACTGCAACATCTACCCATTTGCCGATCATGGCTTCAACAACAGTAGCATAGGATGTGGGCATATAAAATTCGACTTTTTTTCCTGTCATTTTGGCAAGATAATCAATAACCGGTTTATAAATTGTCAATTCCTGAATAGTTTCTTCGGTGGGAATTATTGAGAATGTAATTGAATCTGGGTCCTCGCACCCGGCGGCTTGAGCACTGCCGGATACAGAAAACATTATAAAAAAACTCAAGAAAAGGGTCATAGCCATGAAAAAGTTTCTATTCTTATACATTTTTTTCTCCTGTTATTGGTTAATATTGTTTGAACCAGATATACTGCCGTTTTTTTTATACACCCCCTTTCAATGAAAAAATGTTTAACAAGTTTCCAAGATAAAAAATTTTATATTGGAAATATGGATATCCACAGGTGTTAGGGTGTAACAATATCGAATCGATAATACAATGCGTGAATCTACGTAAATTAGCATGGGTAGAATTACCCAGTTTTGATCCAGATGGCTTGAATTAAAAGATCTACTTACAGATTTGAAATAGATGTATATTTTTTCCGAATGGCATACTTAACAATATCTGCCGTTGTTTTCAAGTTCTTTATTGCCATAATATTTGCCCGGTGTTTTTCAACGGTTCTGACACTTAAAAACAATAGCCTGGCAATTTCATTGTTTGTTTCTCCTTGAGAGATGAGTGTGAGTACTTCCCGTTGGCGGTTAGTGAGTGTTTGTGGTTTCGAAATCTGGTCACCATGACATTTTTTAATGAAATTTAAAGTCAAGTCCTTGGTAAATGTTTTTGATATATATATACCGCCATTAATCACCGTTTTTATTGCCGCAAAAAGTTCGGCCCCGGCATCTTGTTTTAGTACATATCCGTCTGCTCCTGCTGAAATGGAATGTTGAAGATATTCCATATTATTATGCATAGTAAGAATGATAACTTTTACAGCAGGGTCGATCTGTTTTATTTCCCGGGTTGCCTCTATTCCACGAATTTTAGGCATGGAAATGTCTAAAAGGACGAGGTTAGGAGACATTTCATCGATCATTTGCAAAAGCTCAAATCCGTCATTTGCCTCGCCGATAACTTTTATATAATCAATATCTTCAAGTATTTTTGTCATGCCAAGGCGAAACATTATATGATCATCAGCAAGCAATGTTCGATAGATTTTCACTCTTTTCCCTCCTGATTATAAATGATATTCTAGTGCCTTTTCCTTTTTGGGCAATGATATTCAAATATGACCCCAGCATCAAAGCCCTTTCCTGCATAGCTGCCAATCCAATACCTTTTTGAGTAGACTGCCTTGAGGATAGTTCAGTTAGATCAAATCCAACGCCATTATCTTCCATAATAAAAATGATTTCGTTCTTTTTTTTTTGAATTGAAACGCTGATGGCGTCAGCATTAGCATGTTTTCCCACATTGGTTAAAAACTCTTGAAAAATTCTGTAAACCATTATCTGGTTTTCCGATACAAAGCAGGCATCAATATTATCAATATTCAGTGAGTATTTAGTGGGGTAATGGTCAGAAAATTCATTAAGCATCCATTTTAATGCCGCTGTCAATCCCAAATCTTCCAGGATTGACGGGCTAAGATCCCTTGACAGACGTCGAACGTCTTCAATTATAAAATCGATATATTCTTGAATATCAGTCAATGTTTCATCATTAAATTTGTTCTCACAGCCTTCTTTTGTTTGTAGGAAACTCAGCTTTACCTTTAACAAGGATAGAGATTGTCCCAAATCATCATGCAGCTCACAAGATAGTTGTCTACGTACTTTTTCCTGAGTTGTTAGAACCCGTGAAGACAGCCTTCTGAGTTTTCTTTCAGAATTTTTCAGTGCTCTTTCTGTAATGATATGCTCTTTAATTTCTTTTTTTAAAAATTTGTTTGTTATCGATAACTCGCCTGTTCGCCTTTCGACCTTCTGTTCCATTTCGTCATAAGCCTTTTTCAGATTTGCTTGTGTACGCTTCAGATCAGCTATATCCTGTGCTACGCAAACAATTCCGTCAACCTGGGAATTATTATTAAAAAAAGTTGAGCCTGAAAAGAGAACAGGAATTTTTATGCCATCCTTTGTTAGATAAATCATTTCAACATTGGCAATTGAACCCTTATGAACAAATAAGTCAATTATGGAGGTATCGGTATTTTCAGGCAGAATTATATTTTCAATGGACTGCCCCAAAAGTTCGTCCCGGCTATAACCCAGCATATCGGTGGCCGACTGATTGACCTTTCTGATTGTGAAGTCAGGATTTGCAACAATCAATGTATCCAGCATTGACTTGACTATGTTATCCATATAGGTTTTTGAAACGGTTGATTCTCTTAAATCTTTTATCATATTGTTAAATACATCCGTTAAAACTCCAATCTCATCTTTGCTTTTGATCTTTATTCTGGTTTCAAAGTTTCCTTTGCCAACATTTTTGGCAGCAGCTGTCAGGTCATTGATGGGTTTGAAAACATAGCTTGACACCCAGCCACCCAGTAATAAGGTACTTAATAGGATTAGTATGGTTGAAAAAATTATGATGACGCCAACATTCGGCAGGTATTCAATAATGATTTTTTTAACTCTCTGTGCATTCTCTTTTTGTTTGTTTTTCCTGTATTGTTCTATAATTGGATAAATGTTCAGCTTATAGTGAGGTTCAAGTGTCTTTTTAAAAAAACGAGGTGCGTTTTCAGGTATGTTTTCAACAAGATGAATGAAATGAGATAGGTATTTCAAGTAATAATAAAAGTGTTTTTTTTCTACATTATGCCTGCCTGTCAAAATAGTTTGTTCGCTATTATTAAATTGGGGTTTTCCATCCTTTTGAATCCTGTAAAATTCTGTTCCAATTAATGAAGACAAACTGCTTTCAACCTTGTTAAGATCTGTTATCAATTTTTTCTTGATCTGATCCTTGTTTTCTAACTCCTGGTTCGTATCGGAAATTTGTGAAAATGTATAGATTATTTTAGGCTGATTATCAATCAGGGCTTTTATTGATTCTTCGCTGGTTTCAAGGGCGTGGACTATCTTATAGGAAGATTTGAATATTTCAATGGAATCAGCTTCCAGCTGAACTATTTTATTTTTTAATTTGTTAAATGATGTAATCGTCAAATAACCGGCGCCACACATCATCAAAGCAATGGTAATGTATCCGAAAATAAGTTTATGCGTAAGACTCATTGCACGCTTTCCCTATGGATTATTCTTTCAATTTTATGGCACAATACCAGGCTTAGGTCTGTCAAAGGGTATGGTTTATTCTATTTTTTGTTCTAATTCCCGTATCACATCATAATCTTCAGAGTTCATTTCTACAAAACCTTTGGCGTTAATATCTATCAGAAATTGAGAACAAGAAGATTGAGTGTGGAGGGTAAGAAAAGTATCAATGATCTTTTTTTTCAATTCCGGGCATAAAGAATTTCTGTAACAAAAAGGATCCTGGGGGATAATCGGCGAACTCCATAAATAATTATAGTCATCTTTTTTTATAATTCCCCTGTTAATGGCATTATCAAATCGATGGGTGGCTACAAATGCTGCATCTATTCTTCCATCATATATGGCCATGGCAGACAGGTCGTGGCCGCCAGTATAAACTATCTTACCAAAATATTTTTCAAATGGCATATTGATATATTTTGCAAATAACACCTTTGGTATCAGGTACCCCGAGGTGCTTGATAGATTTGTGAGACCTACTATGGCGCCTTTTAAAGATTTAATGGAAACATAGCCTGACCCTTTTTCGGTTATGAGTATGGATTTATAGCCCGGCCCTTCTTCTTGAATATAACCGGCTTTTTTTATATAGGTGGCAAAAACCTGAATGTCCGGTTCCTTTTTATTGGCAATCACATAAGAGTATGGCCCAAGAATAGCCACATCTATCCATTTTTCCGCCATGCCCTGAATCACGTTTTCATAATATATTGGCACATAGAATTCTATTTTTTTCCCAGTCATCCTCCCAAGATAATCGATAACCGGCTTGTAAATGGTTAACTCCTGAATACTCTCTTCAGTGGGAATTATGGAAAAAACCAATGTTTCCGGGTCCTCACATCCAGCAGAGGATTGCCTGGTATTCAGGTTTAAAGCAACCATCATAATAGATAACATAAATAATAATTGAGTAAATTTTTTCATAAAGAACTTTTAACTATTTTGATAGTGAAAAGAAAAATTATAATAAAAATCAATTTGACTCCGCATGGTTAGTCAAAAAAATTCAATAACATAACCGAATAAAAGTCAACCTAATTTTTAACAGGGTACTTCATATGAAACTTGACCGACGATGGGTTCCATTAAATATTTCAAATCGACTGATCAAGGCTCAAAATTAATTCTATAACCCATTACAACGATTAATAAGATAATCAAAAAGCTCCCAATTCTTTACGCTTTTCTTTTGCTTATCCTCATCAACCGTCTCGCTCAAAACGAAGGGCACTGTTGTCTCAGTAAGGCCACCATGAGATCGCAACGGCCCTTTGAGTTTTGATAGATCATGGTTTGCTGGTGTCTTGCCAAATACCGTATCCCTTTGGGCAAGGACAACAAGATCACCCATCCTGTCGGCTGGAAGGGCATATTTTCGGCATGCTTCATTCTTTGTAAGCACCTCGTCAATGCCCTTAGTTCTCGACAGCATAACTTTTATCAATTCACTTTCCTTTTCAAGGCAGTAAACCGTGGCAAATGAACCCAAGGCAGCATGGTGAGTGACATAGGGGTCAGTGATGGGTAGCACAACACGAATTTGGCTTCCAACAAACCGGGTAATAACATCTTCCAAGTAAATTATATTCGGCGTACCGTCAGCCTTGATCTTGTAATTCATTCCATGGTCAGCAGTTATGCCCACCCTGGCGCCCCTGTCTATGAATTTTCCGATTATTTCATCTATCTCTGAAAGCATAATGTTCGCTTCATCCTGTCCTGGAGCTGATCTGTGCTGTACGCAATCGGTCAAAGAAATATACATAAGGTCCAAAGATGTCCGGCAAAATACAAGATATGCTGCCTGCATGGTGTAGCGGTTAATGCATGCTTCAGAGTAATGTGGAGGTGCTTCATTAAGTTCTTCTGCCACATTTCCGATGTCGGCGAATTGGGTCTGGTCTGCCCTTTCACCGGAAAATGCAACACCTTCCCAGCCCTTTGATAAGAGTTTGAGCAGTTTGTTTTTAGCAGTAATAGCTGCGACAAGGTGGCCTGCCCGGGACGCCGCTTCAAGAATAGTGGGGACACGTAAGAATTCAGGTTTATCCATCATCACTTCGCAGTCCTGTTCCACATCGTAGAAATAATTCCCGCAGATACCATTTTTCTCTGGTTCAGTCCCGGTAATAATGGCAATATTGTTGGGATTGGTAAAGGAGGGCATGACCGAAGTAGCGGTCATAAAATATTTCTCTTCCTTCAGTTTTTTCATCACCGGCATGCACCCTGACCTGATAGCTGATTCAAGGTATGCAGGAGAAGTGCCGTCCAGGCAAATAGCCACCACCGGTTGATAGATCTTCTGATATAGAGTGCCATTAAGCTTAAATGGTTCTTTCACAATAATTCTTCCTCTATTCTTGAGTGGCATAATTATGTATGGTAAACATAAATCGGCACCTTACCTTAAATTTCCAACTTGCAGTCAACATAACATATTTGCAAATCCCTTATCGAAAATATCAATATATAAAATAGCGAGGAAAATTGTAAAAACCAACAATAAAATAAATTTATGGGTCCCTATATTAAGATTAAATAATTACAACGTGTTACGTTGATTTGCTCTCAATTTTTTTTAAAATTAGTTTCGCTGGATAAAAAAATGACGAACTTGAGTTAAGTTGGTCAAGATTCATATTGATAACCCCTTCTCATGAAAAATTAAATTATTATGACAAAGTTCTATACACTGCATAACAATATCAATTCAAGCATTTTTATTGTTTTGCCGGGAGCTTGCAAATTTAACATAAAGATTTTACTGCTGTTGAATCAGGTTCATAAATTGCTTGAGGGGTTCTGAGATATGCTTTTCCATGTGATGGATCATGTAGAAGGTTCGATATAGAGCTGTGGATGATAATGAAAGTGCGATCAGCTTTCCGGATTCAATCTCCTTTGCCGCCACTTTTTTTGAAATCGGGGCTATTCCCGTGCCACCTTCTACAGCTCTTTTAATGGCCTCGTTGTTGGAAAAGGTTATGGGCATTGTCACTGAAACATTGTTGGCTTTAAGCAGATCATGAATCATTTTCTGGAAATATGACCCCTGCTCATGCATGATGATCATGTGTCCTTCAAGGTCAGTCGCCTTGAGCTGTTTCTTTTGTGCCAGTGAATGAGAAGTGCCCAGAATGATCACTATTTCATCTTTAACGATCTCAATAGTGTTTAACTTTCTATCTTTAACTGGAAAGGAAACAAAACCTATATCATTTTTTAAGTTAATTGTGTTTTCAACAACCAGCTGGTTGGAAAGGACCTCTAAAGTGACCCGGACCTTAGGAGACTTCACATTAAACCGGTTGATGAATTCCGGAAGATAATATGCCCCAAAACTTTCAGAAGCATTAATTTTAAGGTGCTTTAAATTTTCACTTTGAAAGTCTGTCATGCAGTCATCTGCGATGTTTTCAAGGTCAAATATTTTTTTTGCAATTTGGAAAAGGTTGTCACCGGCCAGGGTCAATTCCATATTTTTGCCAAGCTTATGAACAAGGGGCACTTCATAATATTCCTGAAGCCTCTGGATACCTTTTGTTACAGCCGGCTGGGTTATATTTAATTCCTCGGCCGCATGACTCAGGCTTTTGTGCTTGACTGCAAGATAAAAAAGTTTGAGTTGGTTGAGGTTCATAGGTTTCCATCTTAAATTAAATGCAAAATTAGTCAAGTAGCAACTATGGCCTGTCTCAAAGAGAAAATAGCAACAAGCCTGGGCCTGCCAGGGTCCATTATCAGATACCCTCAACCTCCATAGAAAAATTTGCCCAAACAATACTTAATATATTGTAGAAGGAGATCGGCGGCACTTCTTGACTAAGTTCAATAATACACATATAAACAAACAACTTACCTATTGCTTGATGAGATCACTTATATTTCACTCATTTTATAAGGAGAACAAAGGCCTGTGCAGATCAGAAAATTGAACGATATTCTATTATTAGTGATCTTTTTTATATGCCTGCCATCGTTAATGTGGGGGGAAACTAACACTCAAGCATCTCTGGACGATAAAAAATCCCTGGTTCAGTTTGAGCAAGCTGTTGAAGCTGCAAAAACACACCTTGATGTCCTGGAAATAGAACTGATTACAGAACGACGAGGGCTTAAGGAAGAAGCAAATCAGCAACAGATCTACAGGACCCAGATGAATTCTCTAAGAAACTTTCTGCTTGTTCCTGAGATCAGCATTTCCGTCCTGGAAAAAGGTGTTGAGGAAATTGATATTTCAATATCTTTAATCAAATCAAAAATTCAAAGAACAACGGGAAAAGATGATAAATCAAGCCAAACTCTTTCTGCGGTAAAAGATAAAATTATTTTAATCGATCAAAGAATTGAGGAATCCACTTCTTTCAAGGACAAAGACATAATCAGGGAAACCGGAATAAAGGAATTCAAGTCCTACCGAACAGTTCTGGGAAAACAGCAGAAAGCTCTTCTAAGCCTGATAGATATGCTGTCTTCAGAAATAAATACCAACAACGAGTTGCTTAGATCTTTCGAAGATCTCCGGATGACATTGAGAAAAGAGATCAAAGACAAAAAAGGAAGACTTTGGTCCCAAAGGGATGCCATCGAATTTAAAACCTTTTCGTCTAAAAAATTTTTAAAAGAAACTATCAGTTCATTTGCCAAAATTGGACAATTGTTCACCAATGAATGGCTATCGCTGAAATTATCCCAGTTAATGGAGCATATAAATCTTAGCGAGGTGATGGTCATTGCTGTTTTTTTGTTGTTCAGTCTTTTCTTTTTCCAGGGACTGCCTGTTCTAAGAGGCAAAGAGCTCTACAAGAACAATATCCACAAGCGTACGGGATATCCTCTAATTGTCCTTGAGGGTTCCCTGGTTATTATTTTCTGGATACTGCTGACAATTATACTTTCAAAAACCCAGGTATATTTGATTTTTCCCGATTTTATCAAATTTATAAAAACATTTTTAACTATAATTCTGATCACTAAGATCGCATCTGATTCCATCCGCCTGATTGTCAACGAAAAGGGGCTTGTATTCTTTAAAGCCCTGTACGGGTGGAGAAATGCATTTATATGGGGAATCAGACTGTATTCCCTTGTTTATCTTTTGATCTTCAGATTCCTTTCTTTGGATACCGTAATTTTGGCATCCATTCGGATTTTTTCCGAAGCAGTGCTTGTTGCCGGTGTGTTTTTATTCTGGAAGGCATATAGAAAAATGGAAAGCCAAACCAATGGCATAGAGATGAAGCTGTTGAGCGTATGGTCAAAGTCTGTAGTGCTTTCAGGCCTTTTTGCCGATATTGCCGGATACGGACATTTTGCATCCTGGTGGTACATATCCTGGGGGGTTTCTTTAGTGATTATCAGCGTCTGCATACTGCTTGTATATTCAATGAAAGATATTGACCGTAAATTCAAGGAAAAAATTGAACCGGAATCCCAAAGTCCTTACGGCATATCTTATCCATTTTATTGGATTTTATCTAAAGGGCTTTATTTTTTTATCATTGTGTTTGCACTGACGGGGCTTGCATTTTCATGGAGCTCAAGTGATGTCTTTTTTGTATGGCTTTGGGAGATATTTAACAAAAACTATGTGATCGGAAAGATTGAATTGAGTATGGTAAACTTTGCCTATTCGATTCTGGTTATTCTTTTGACCTATCTTTTTACCCAGTTGTGGGAAAAAGTCATGGCCAGGCATGTGTTAAAAGAAAGTGGGCTGTCTACAGGAGCAAAGGGGTCGGTCACTACCATTTCAACGTATGTGATTTGGTCGGTAGGCATCCTGATCAGTCTGAGTGTTTTTGGGCTGAATTCTACATCCCTGGCAGTTGTATTCGGGGCACTGAGTATCGGGCTTGGATTTGGTCTGCAAAATATATTCAATAATTTTGTCAGTGGTCTGATTCTGTTGTTTGAACGTCCCATACAGGTGGGCGATGTCGTTGAAGTGGGAGGCGTATGGGGAGAAGTAAAAAAGATTAATGTTAGAGCCACACTGGTTCAGACCTATACCAATTCGTCGCTCATTATTCCGAATTCCGAGTTCATCAGCGCCTTGGTAACCAATTGGAGCCATAAAGATCCTTTTATCAGAAGGGATCTGATGGTAGGCGTAGCATATGGGTCAGATACAGCACTTGTAAAAACGCTGTTGTTACAGGCAGCAGATTCAGTGACAGAGGTGTATGATAATCCACAAAAACCCCGGGTTCAATTCATCAACTTTGGGGACAGCTCTCTGGATTTTCGATTGAGATTCTGGTCAGATATCGATAACTTTATTGAGGCGGAAAGCAAATTGAGATTTGAGACTGACAGACTTTTCAAGGCAAACAAAGTGGTTATTCCGTTTCCACAGCGAGATGTTCATATTTTAAGCGGACCACAGGTTAGATTGGAAAAAGAAATTAAGGATTCAACCAAAACAGACGATTGAAAACCCTTTGGTTTTTGGTGGCCCAGGAATTGAAAGAATTGTTAAATGCAGGGAAAGGGCCAAAAACAAAAAGCGAGAAGATTGACTGGATCATGGAATGTGATCGGACTCGCATCAGGTAAGTGGCTGAACGAACCGCCCGTTTTGTTCAAGATATTGAATCTGCAAGGGACAGAGCGCTTATCTCCCAGGAAGAAATCAAAAGCAGGACATCGAATCAGATGAATAAGGCCATATATATCCTCTCAATTATTACTGCTATATTTTTACCATTGAGCCTTTTGACTGGTCTGCTTGGAATCAATGTCGGCGGGATTCCCGGCGCAGAGAATAAATGGGCTTTTTTTCAAAAAGTTGCTAATCTGAGATTTCCGTTTTAAGTTGAATATTATATTTGTCGATTTTAGCGTGAAGTGTCGGCCTTGAAACCCTCAACATTTTGGCAGCCTGGGAACGGTTACCATTGGTCATTTTCAGTGCTTCTGAAACAACAATACTTGAGATGGTGTCTATAAAATTATCAAAACTGTAATTTTCAGATTTATTGACTAATATTTGTCGGACCCATTCCCTGATGGTTTTTAATTCAATCTCGCCATTTAATTCAATTTTTTTGCTTTTTTGAACCATATGTTCCAGGTCTGCTTCAGAAATCGGAGCACCCCTGTTAAAAATAAGTATTTTCTGAATCAGGTTTGATAACTCCCTTATGTTTCCCGGCCAGCCATAATGATTCAGAAGCATTAAGGCGTTTTTTTGAATCCCGGGGTTATCAATCTTTAATTCATTGGAAAATTTAAACATAAAATATGAAATCAATCTATCAATATCTTCTTGGCGATCTCTTAATGCCGGGAGTTCTATGGTAACCACTTTTAATCGGAAATATAAATCTTCCCGGAATTTTGCTTCCTCAATAGCATATTCCAAATTTTTATTTGTTGCTGCAATGATTCGAACATCAACGGGAATGGTCTGCTCACCTCCCAACCGTTCAATACTTTTTTCCTGTAAAAGCCTTAAGATTTTGGCCTGTATATTTAATGGCATGTCTCCAATTTCGTCCAGAAACACAGTGCCACCGTTTGCCTGTTCAATCTTACCAATGTGTCTTTGGGAAGCACCGGTGAATGCACCTTTTTCATAACCGAACAATTCACTTTCAAGCAGAGTTTCAGGAATGGCAACACAATTAATGATTAAAAAGGCCTTATCCGAACGGATACCATGCTGATAGACTGCTCTTGCCACCAATTCTTTTCCCGTCCCTGATTCTCCCCGTATTAAGACAGTTGCATCAGTTTGAGACACCCTGCCGATTGATTTATATACATTCTGCATTAGTTTGCTTTGACCGATAATAGCATCTCCTGACTGTTTGCCTGGAATAGCATCCATTTCAACGGGAGATCTCATAAAATATCCAGCCTCAATTGCCTGTTTGATCAAATCGAGCATTTCCGGAACTTCAAAGGGTTTGAGCACATAATCGTAGGCCCCCATTTTAGTAGCTTCTATAGCGATGTCCGTTGTTCCATAGGCTGTTACGATAATCACGGGAAGTTTCAAATCTAGATCCTTAATCCGTTTAAAAGTTTCCATTCCGTTCATACCAGGTAAGCGCATGTCTAAAATAACTAGATCCAGTATATTCTGTTTAACGATTTCAATGCCTGCCTCTCCGGAAGCTGCGTTTAGTACAGCATAATTTTCTTCCTTTAAAAGCTTGCAAAAACTGATCCTTAACTGATCATCGTCATCTATCACTAAAATAGTATTCATTTTATGAGTCCTTTATGGGCAGAGTAATCAGAAAAGATGTCCCGTTGCCTTTTCCACTGGATACATCCAGCCATCCGCCATGCTCATTTATGATATTAAAGGCAATATTAAGTCCAAGGCCTGTTCCCTCTTCTTTTGTGGTAAAAAAGGGATCAAATATTCGATCTCTTATATTTTGAGGAATTCCTTCCCCATCATCCATTATACGGATTACATCAACTTTTTTTAATGGTTCAACATATGTTTCTTCTTCGTAAATATTGATATGACCTCCTCTATCCATGGCTTCACAGGCATTAATTATGATATTGACAATAACTTCTTTGAGTTGTTCCGGATCCAGTAATGTCTTGGCAAGGAGACCGTTGCGAATAATTTTTAATGTCACATGATAGGATTTTAATCTTTGTCCTAAAAGATAAACAGCACTGTCTACAACAACGGAGGGACTCATCTTTTTGATCAAAAGTTTTGGTGGGCGGGAAAATTCCAAAAAATTTTCAACAATTTTGTTAATCTGCAATACTTCCCCGGATATTACAGTAAAATCTTCTTTTTGTGACTCTGAAAAGGAACAGGTTCGATTTAAGGAAAAAAGCCTCATCTTTACAGATGTCAAGGGATTGCGAATACTATGGGCAATCCCCGCAGCCAGTTTGCCGACCAGAGCCATCTTTTCCGACTGCATCAATGATTCCTGGCTTCGTTTTAATTCCAAATGTGCCTGTTCCGTATTTTCTATAAGACTAAGGACGCTTTGTTCCAATGCGTCAACCTCGTTTTTAGCTTTACCCGGGCCACCCTTTGTGTCTGCCTGCAGTGCCAGTTTTCGGATAGGGGCCAAAATATGACGAGCAAAAATAAAATTAACCAAAAGGCTGAGAAGAATAACAATCACAACGCCCATTAATACCATATATCTCAATCGATTTGCTTCTTTCTGGCTAATTTCTATTGCTTTTTGTATCCTGTTTTTATGGAAGGACTTAAACAGTTCACATAATTCAAGTATATTAAAAAAAGATTGCCTTACCTCTTTATGAAGGATGAAGCCATTTTTATGATCCCCTGTCTTATATAATTCAATCACTTTATCCCTTGTTGCAACATAAACCTTATAGTCTTTTTCAATTTCAGCTATGGTTTTTTTTTCCCATGGTTCATTAATCAATGAATTGACCAACGTCAGATTTTGATCAAAAAGTATTCGGTATTTTTTTAACTGAACAAGCCAATCTGGATTGTTATCCAGAAAATAATAGGACACATACCCTTTCTGGTTGACCAGTGAAGTGCCCAGGGCTTCAGCAGACTGAAGTATTTCTACATTTTTGCTGATGATGTTTTTAAAGACGCCTTCTATTTTATAGGTATACCAAACCATCAGTACAGCGCCAATCAAAGAGATGCACAATAGAATGGCATTGACCAGGTATACTCTGTTTTTAAGGCTTAGAGAGATTGAAAATTTATCAAACATGCCGATAGTTAACTTCCTTATTATTTAATGATGCTTTCTGATTTCAATTCTTTTCTGGCCTCACATATTTCCATGAAAATATCTGTCAGTCTTAATATTCCGACAATTTCTTCTCCCTGGCTCACCAGAAGGGATTGGTGGTGTCCCATGATCAACTGGTGTACGGCTTCATTCACTCCTGAATCTTCTTTCACATACTCACCTTCTGTCAGTTTATACATCACATCTGTTACGTTTTGTTCTCCAGCTTTGTGACAAATATCTTTTAAAGGTTCATACCATAATTCATACTGATCTAAAATGGATTTCATAAACTGAGGGCTAAACCCAAACCGGGAGACAGACTCTTTTTCTCCCAAAAGATCGTATTTTGGTTCTAAAGTCCTGATAACATCCATCTGGCTGATCTTCCCAAGGATCTTCCTGGTTTTTTTTTCACAGACAAGAATGGCCCTGTGCCTGTATCTGCTTTTATCAAATTTGGACTGAGCTGTTTCTAAAGCATCAATGGCATCAGACAGGGTAGCATCTTCAAAAACAGTTGCATACTCAGTGAGCGGCACCATTAAATCTTTCACCAGTATTGTCTTCATAAAACATATTCCTCTGAAAATTACGATAGGTTATTTAAAACAAATTTAATTTCTTTTTCATAACAATGAAAATATCACACATCCCCACTTCTTCGTAGAAGCAGCCTTACTTCAGCCTGCCGGATTCGTTCTTCCTGTTCGTCTTTTCTTATTCTGGCTTTTTCCAACTTGATTTTAATTTCATCAAAATCAGCTGGTTTCATCAGGTAATCAAAGGCCCCAAGTTTCATCCCCTCCACGGCAGTTTCCGTAGATCCGTGTCCTGTCATTAAAATAATTTCAACATTGGGGTGCAGGATCTTAATCTGCCTTAAGGTGGCAATACCATCCATGCCCGGCATCCTGATATCAAGAATGACAACGTCAATGGCCACATGTTCCAGTATTTTCAATGCCTCCTTGCCACTGTAGGCAATGGATACTTTTTCTCCCTGTCCCTGTAACCTAAGGGAAAACATTTCAACAAAATCTTTTTCATCATCAACTATGAGGACTTTGGCTGGTATTTTTATCATGCCTGCTCACTCCTTAATTCATTTATTATTGTTTCACCACTTCTTCACTTTCAAATCCCCTGGGTAGTTTGATGATAAAAGAAGTTCCCTTACTCAATATGCTTTTAACCTCAATCTCACCTTTAAGATTGGTAAGAAGTTTATGGACCACAAACAGTCCCAAACCAGTCCCTTCATCAAAGGATTTGGTTGTAAAAAACGGATCAAATATCTTCCCTAAATTTTCTTTGGGTATCCCAAAACCGTTATCCTTAATTTCAAAAATGATATTATCATTGACTTCACACATGGACAAAATAATGGAACCGTTTTGCTCCACTGCATGAATAGCATTGTTCAAAAGGTTCATAAGTATCTGCCGAATCTGATAAGGATCACTCCAGAGAATATTTTTTTCATCATAGATTTTCCGGGTCACCGTTATATTTTTCTGTTCCAGTTCTTTTTTTAACAGGCCCAATGTTTCACACAGTAATTCCTTAAGGTTAACTTCACAAAATTGCGATTCCTGTTTTTTTACATGACCCAGAAGCTGATGGGTTATCTTTCGGGCTCTCTTAATACTTTTTTCTATTTTTTCTATTCCCATCAGCAATTTTTCTTTCAGGGGGTACTTAGACATTTCCGGTGCACTGATTACCTGTTTCATAAACCCGGCTGATTCATTGATAATAGCCAGAGGATTGTTTATTTCATGGGCAATGCCCGTGGACAATGTGCCAAGAGATACAAGCCGTTCAGTGTCAATCATTTTTTTTTCCAGCTTTGCACGGTATTTACGTTGTTCGTGTTTTTCCTGTTCAAGCCTGGTCATTTCAAAGGCCTGTTTGATTTTATTTACCAGATGATCAATTTCCACAGGTTTTGTAAGATAATCAAATGCACCTGATTTTATTCCATCGATTCCATCTGAAACGGCAATGTTGCCGGTTAAAAGAATTACCTGAACCTTTTTATACACCTGTTTAATCGCTTTTAATGTATCAATACCGCTTATCCCGGGCATTTTAACATCCAGAACAACCACATCCAAAAGCTCTTTACCGAGAATGTTCAGGCATTCTTCTCCACTTGAAGCCTGTACCGGGACAAATCCCCTTTTCCCAAGCCTCTTGGCGATTGTCATCCTGAACCCTTCTTCATCGTCAACCAGAAGAAGGCGGATCTTATTATTATAAAGTTTGTTCATGCTTTATCCTTTATAATCCTTTTGTAAATATTATCCCTAAATTAAACCCAATATTTTCCACCACACACCTGCAACAATGACTAAAACCGTCAGTAAAATAGGTGTGGCAACCAGTCCGACCTTTGTAAGGTCTGATGATTTAAAATATCTATAACTGTAGGCAATGGCATTAGGAGGACATCCGATTACAAGGAGCATTGCAAAGGAGGTAGCCATCCCGAGACAGAGAGCAAGAATCGTCGGATCAACCCCTTCAAGCTGTGCTATGGGAATGACAATGGGGAGAATCAGAGCGGCCGCTGCAACATTGGCCATTGCGTTTGTTACCAAAGCACCGAAAATACCCACACCAATGAAAAGGACCAGCCATCCCTTTCCCTGGATCAGAGGAAAGAACAAATTGGCAAAATAATCTGCTGCTCCTGAATATCCCATGGCAAGACCCAGTGAAATGCCACCGCCAAATATAAACAAAGCAGTTCCCCATTCCAGGTTATCATTGATATCTCTCCACTTTAATGCTTTGAACAATACCAGGGCAGCAACTCCCAGCATACCAGTTACGGAATAATCAATGCCATGAAGCCCTTTGGTCAACCAGAGCATAAATGAAAGGGCAATAATGGTCATGGTTTTTTTCTCAAGCGTTGTCATAGGTCCTAAATCTTCATCAAACTCCGGCAAGGTGTACTTCGGGTCTGGTCTGTAAACCAGGTATACAATGAATACAGCAATGGGAACAGTTATTATAGCTGCCGGCATGGCATATAACATCCATTGAAAAAAGGTGATCTCAATTCCTGTAAATTCTTTTAAAAAAGCAGCAGAGACCATGCAGCGTCCTCCCCCGACAAGGGTTCCCATGCCACCGCTTGAGCATGCAAAGGGTAATGACAGCATCATAAACTTTGCAGTGTTGGTATTGGGTTCAATGCCGGCCGCCCGCATCAGCGGCAGCATTGTCACAATCCCTATGGCACAGGCAGCGGCATCATGCATAAAAGATGATGCAAGCCCGAGCCCGATGGCAATAATAAAGGTAAACCGGGTAATACTGTTTCCGGCTTTTTTTATAATATAATATCCCAGTCGTTTTGTTAAGCCCGCTTTATCAAGGGCAATGGCAAAAATCAGGCAGCACATGATAAAAATGACCACGGGGTGCATATAAGGTGCCCATGCACTTTTTACATCAGTAATCTGCATGACAACCAGGGAAACCCCGATTAAGACTGCTGTTATTTCTAAAGGGATGGGCTCGATGACAAATAATATGACAAGAACAGCAAGAATGGCTAAAAATCGTTTTGCCTTTGGCGAAAGTCCGTCAACATAATCTACTTCCACTGCATTTAGATTCAAATCCTTTGCTTTTTGATCTAAAAATTTAGCACTTGCCTCAAGCGATCCAGGTGCTTTTGCTTTTAAAATATATGATTCTTTTTCAGCTTTTTTAACAGGAGTAACAGCAAAATGCTCTGTGACATTCTGCATAATTATTCTGCTCGTATCGCCTGTAATCTTAAATTGTGTTCCTTCCGGTCTTGGCAGCAGAAAAACAATAACACCTATCAACACCGCAGCACCAAGTTTAAATCCATTGGTCTTATAAAACATATCTTCTCCTTAACAGCTCAACTCATATTTGTATTTTTTTGTTATTCCGAAAGAGATTCCTTTGGCAACTCTTGTTGATGTCTATGTGCTTCGTGGATTTTATCCATTAACTCCGAAAGTTCGCAAGGTTTGCTCAGGTAATCAAATGCGCCAAATAAGATTCCTTCTTTGGCAGCTGTCTGGGATCCGTGTCCTGTCAGTATAATCACAGGAAGTTCGGGAATCATCTTTTTGATAACCTTTAAAACCTCAATTCCATCCATGTCTTCCATTTTTAAATCCAGAACCACCACATGAAAATCTTGTTTTCGCAGAATCTGTATTGCCTCCGTACCGCTAAACGCCTTTGTCGCATTAATGGACCGCTTGGACAGCCTGTTAGACAAGACATTTAAATATCCTTTTTCATCGTCGACTAACAGGACGTTTATAGTCATCTGTTTTTTTTTACCTGGGCTCATGATCTTAGCCTTTCCCCTATGGCCGCCGACCTGTAATTTCTTTTATACGGGCCTCCATAATTTTTTCTTCATGCCCTTTTTTCTTTGAAGCGGCATCATTTACTTTGGCTACCAGCACATCAATATCACAGGGTTTCATCAGGTAATCAAATGCGCCTATCTGCATCCCGTCAATTGCAGTTTCTACGGTGGCATGACCTGTCAGCATTATCACCTCCACAAGGGGGAATTTTTTTTTAATTTCAATCAATGTCTGTATGCCATCTATACCCGGCATTTTTACATCAAGGATGACCACTTCAATGGTTTTATCGTTCTCAAGCCTGATTAGCGCATCTTTCCCGCTGTAAACCGCAGAAACTTTTAAATCTCTTTTTTCCAGACGTTTGGTAATTGTATCAAGAAATGCTTTTTCATCATCCACGAGCAATAATTTAATATTATCCATTTTTATTTTCCTTATAGTTAGCTTTGATTATCTGTATCTTCAGTTGAATCCACCTGAAAAGGTATCCAAATTCGGAATTTAGTCCCAACGCCGACCTGACTGTAAACATCAATTTTTCCCCCCATCTTTTCGATGATGCCATAACATATTGAAAGTCCCAGACCCGTACCTTTCCCCACTGCCTTTGTTGTAAAAAAAGGATCAAATATCCTGGCGAGATTATCATTAGCTATGCCGGGACCGTCATCTTCAATTGAAATCAACAGATGATTTTTTTCAATTTTACTGACCCTGGTTTCGATCAAAATTTCCCCTCCGATTTTTTCCATGGCATCAATGGCATTATTGATTAAATTAAGAATCACCTGTTGCAGTTCAGATGGAGATATCCTGATATACGGAATATTATCCATAAGGTTTGTTTTAATAAGAACATTGTTATACCTGGCCATCTGAGTTGTCAGAGAAACAATTTCCTTTACTGAATCATTAATTTGAACATCATTGATTGTGGAGTCTGTTTTTCTGGCAAAACTAAGCAGTTTGTGGGTAATTTCCTTACACCGTTTGCCCTGGGTATTGATCTGACGCAGCGCACGCTTGAATTCATCTAAGTTTTCAGATTCATTTAAATCCTCTTCTTCAAGAAGGTCATCTATCCATCCTGCCTCTTCAACCATGATGGCAACGGGATTGTTGATTTCATGGGCAATGCCTGCGGCAAGTTCACCGATCGTGGCCAGTTTGCCACTTTCAACAACCTGCTTGTTCATGACCTCGCTTTTTTTATCTGCACTGGAAATAAGTTTTATAATATTGCTGGGAAGGGTAATGGCGACAAAAAGAATGGCAATGCATCCTAAAATAAATATGACCAGAGTTAGAACCTGTGTTTTCCATAAGTCATGGAAGGCATCATTAATATCCTGACGAAACACCATTAACCAGTCAATATTTTTAAGCATGGAGGACACATATAAATAATTGTTTCCTGAGGTGTCCTGTTTTTCTGTAATTATTGTTTCATTATTTTTATAGCTGTTACGATCCTTCATGGATGCGATAATTGATGGGTTGAGTCCTTTTTCCGTTTGGGTCTGCAGTTGGCCTTTTTCATTGATAATAAAGGCTATACCGGTTTTCCCGATATGGATATTCTCCACCAGGGAATTAAAGGCTCCAAAATTGATGGTGGATCGTAAAATATAATCAAAACCATTGGATTTAACTTTTACTGCGATGATAAAATGAGGATGCCCTCTTAAACCGACAAAGACATCACTGATATAAAAAGGTTTATCTATGGCTTTTAAAAACCATTCCGCGTCTTTGTAATCTGCATTTTCAAAATTGAACGGCCCTTCATAAGCAAACTGAAGGCCATTTTTGTTGACCAGTCCTAAATCAGTAAACACATCCCCATATTCATTTTTTAACAATTTCAGGTGTTGTTTTAAAAATATCTCCGGTGATAGCTGCCTTGTATCAAACTGCCGGGCCAGGTATTGAATATTTCCTAATTTTTCTGATAAAAAGGTATCAATGTTCTGGGTGTGCTTTTTAACCAGTTCTGAAATATGGGCCTGGATTTTTTCAGAATAGGTCAGATGAAATCGATAAAACAATATACCTGTGGTTAACATCATGGGAAAGAATGAGACAACTAAAATCAGGATGGTAATTTTTCTGGTCAATACCTGATAAAACGTTTTTCGATCTGTTAAGGATTGTCCCATTCCGGTTTTCCCTTTTTACATTTTTTCCATACTCAAAACCTTTCGTTTTTCTTATTATCAAGATATATGCCAGGCAATATTAATAAATTTTATTAGATACAATCTACTGAAAACATTATACAAATCATCATATAAAAATTATTAACAGTCCCATGTGAGTGTCAGCTTATTTTACACATTGCAAACCCTAACGTTGCATAAAAATTCCTCGCTGCTCACTGCAACAGGTTCAAATTTTGGGACCGGTCATAAAGAAATAAGTTGCCACACCAGCGATAGCCAGCCAAATATTGGTAATATTACTTACGGTAATATTTAAAATGGCTGCCAGGTATTTCCGGCGATTTAAAAGTGCTAAACAACATTTGAATTCTGGCCAGCTTGAAAGAGTGGCCAGAACGAAAAATCCGATCACCCCTTTTGGGGCATGACATTGCTGGGAGGCAAAGCTGACAACGGGGTCAAGAAAATAGCCGGCAAAAATTAATACAACAATGGCTGGAATCATACTCCATTTTGCAATAAATTCTTCCTCCATAGACTCCTCAGCCTCTTCCGGCGGCCTTTTAATAAACAACACCCCGCTCACAGCAAGGGCTATCACCACCCAAAACATATGATAATGAATCGGAACTGCATAAAAACTTACGGCCAGACCGGCTGTAAGCAGGATGCAGGTCAAACTATATCTCCAATTTGTTTTAAGTGTTTTCAAAAACACGCGACAAACCAGTGCCGCCGTTATTAACAGAATCGGGTTCATAAAATTTGAGCCCAGGGGAGTGCTGGCAGCAAACAGAACATCCCCCACTAAAAGACCGACGATTAAGCAAACAAGCTCTGGCCCGTTAGTGATGAAGCCTGTGATCGTGCCCAAACCTCTAACATCCTTGAGGGTCTCGATAATGACCTCAATGGATAATCCGATCAAAATCATTACCAGCACAACCCCTCCGGCCGCTATGAACGACTGGTTGAAGTTTCCATTGAATATCAAAGAACAGCCACAAAAAAAGGTGATAACCAAAATCCAACATATCATGTCAAGCCGGCCTACAGAATTTACCAGGAATTGTTTCATGGCTTTCTCCCACATTTTTTTAAAGATTATTTATAGAAAAGTATAACTTCCAATTAAGCATTTTTCCGATGTGCCCTAAATATTTTGTATGTGTTTCAGATAAAATTTGTTTAAAGGCGTGAAAAACTCCTTCCAGAAATCCCGGATTTTTTAAGTTCAGGTAGTATAAAACAATGGACATTAACACTGCGATCCAGATGAGGATAAACACGGTGGCAAAAACCCAGTTTTTTTTTAGTATCAAGGGTTGATTCACAGCTTTTTCCCTTGATTCTTCCATGATTTCATCTGGAATTAATTTGATTGAAAGCAGGATCAATAATGGAAGAATTAAAAGGTCATCCACATACCCCAAAATGGGAATAAAATCCGGAATAAAATCAATTGGACTTAAAGCATATCCCAAAGTAAACAAAATGATAATTCTGGGTAACAGGGTAATTTCAGGGTGCTGATATGCATAATAAATCGAGATGAGTTCATCTTTAAGCCTTTTTACCTTTGTTTTAATTTTTTCCAATAGTTTCAAAAAAACTCCCGTAAAGTTTTTTTTCCGGCTCCTGCATTTCATATCAAACCGATCAATCGAACAACTTAAAGGCATCTGAGGGCGACTCTACAACTCTCTTGAGTTTCTCTTCCATATCCTTTTTCCAGGCCTGGTCCTTTTTCCTCCACGCCCCTTCTATTTTTTCAACCAGATCATCTATTTCACAGGGTTTTGCGAGAAAATCGTATGCGCCCATACGGAGTGCTTCTATGGCAGATTCAACTGAACCGTGGCCCGTAAGTAGAAGTGTTTCAGTAAAAAGACCCAGGTTTTTGATCTTCTTTAAGGTAGCGATGCCATTCATTCCCGGCATTTTCAAATCAAGGACAATGACATCAAAATTCTCTTTTTCAAGAGCTTTTATGGCGCTTTCTCCGTTGTAAACGGCAGTAACCTTGTACTGTCTGTTTTGAAGCAGTTTGGCCATGTTGTCAGCAAATATTTCTTCATCATCCACCAATAAAATTTTACTTCCTATCATGATGTATTCTCCTATAATTTATGTTTGTTAAAACAGTTAATGCTTCAGTACCTTTATTATCAGGTTTAACCGTGTTTCATTAGATCCCCGGGTGGTTCAAACGGAAAGGTCAGAGTGAAGACAGTCCCTTTACCCATCTCACTTTGAATTTGAATGGTGCCGCCAAGTTGCTTTACGATGCTGTAACAAATGGAGAGTCCGAGGCCTGTGCCTTGTCCCACAGATTTTGTGGTGAAGAACGGATCAAAAATTTTCCCAATGTCTTTGGTTTTTATTCCGCTTCCCGTATCCTCCACTGTAATGTCGATGCCTTTGTTGTCAGTTGACAGGCAAGTGGATAGGGTTATCATGCCATGGCCTTTGTCTTTATGGGCATCTATTGCATTGTTGATAAAATTCAAGAACACCTGCTGGAGCTGTGACGGATCAGACAGGATGGGTGGAAGGCTGTCATCCAGCGAGGATGTGAACTCTATCCCGTCTGATCTGGCTTCCCTCTCCATAAGGGTGATCACTTCTATTAGAAAACGATTGATGTCCACAGTCTCGATGACAGACCGGGTTCTGCGGGCAAACTTTAAAAGGTTTCTTGTAATATGTTTGCATCGAAGCACCTGTGTGCCTATCTGGTTAAGTGAATCGATAAATTGTTCTCCCAGGGTTTCATCTGTTATGGCCGTTCTTTTTTCTGCGTCTAACAGAAGCTGACGTTCGGTCATGATAATGGCCAGGGGATTGTTTATTTCATGTGCGACGCCTGCAGAAAGCTCTCCGATGGATGCCAGTTTTCCGGCCTCCATGAGCTGATTGTTCATCCCTTCAACCTCAAAGTCTCTTTTTTTGATAACAAAAATCATATGGCGGGTTATGAATATGGTAACAACAAGGATCATCAGTGCGCTAAAATGTAGTGATACCAGGGTTGCCCTGTTAGCATGCCCCACCTCCACAAAGAGTTCTTTCTCGTCAACGCTCACCACCAGGAGCCACTTTGGATCTTTCAGCCAGGTTTCGCAGACAATTTTTTTCCGGGTCTTCTCATCTTTGTCAAATGCTTCAAGAAACCTGAATTCCAAACCATCATGAATGTCACCTTCAAATGCCGGGGCCTGCATCATAATCTTTCCACCTGAACCGGGACTGGTCTGATAGATCCCCTGGCTGTTTAAAATATAGACTTCTCCGGTCCTGCCGATCCTTACATCCTCCACCAGGGAACAAAAACTGTCTGTATTGACAGTGGCTCTCAATATCCAGCGCCTTTTGTTTTCCTTTTTTATGACGGCCATTACAAAATGGGGTTCTTTCCTGAATCCCATAAACATGTCACTGGTATAACTTCCCTTTTCCATAACTTCTTTGAACCATAATGTGTTGGAATAGTTTTTATCTATCAGATCGTAAGGCCCCACATAAGCCAGGTGATCTCCATTTTCATCTATGATGCCGATATCGGTCAGGGTCCAGGAATCACTATTGACACTTTTTAAAATCTGGCTGAGATTATCATTCTTTGTCAGGGAGACTATTGAATGAGTACTGACGATGAAGTCGAGTTTGGCTCTGTTTTCCTTCAGGAAAAGTTCTATAATTTTCTTGTGGTACTCCACTCTGGTCTCAAGTGTTTTCATCATCCGTTCCTTGGCAAACCTTGAGTAATGGATATTGATTGCCCATCCGGCAAGGAGAAGGGGAACAAGAGAGCAGATCATGGTGAGAACAATAAACCTGCGGAAGAGACGGGAATACTGTTTATTTTTTCTGGTTTCAAGGTCTTGATCCATGCTGCCTCCTTTATGTGCGGGTTTGGATACGTTTATGTGTGCAGTTAAAAATTTGTACCAATCCACACTGCGTTTATGGATAGATTATCAATAAGTATGCCAAAGGGTTTTCTCTTGTTTATGTTTTATTAACTATCTGAAATTTAAGCGTTTATTTTGAAACTATAGGAATAAAAAAATGAATGGCTTTAAAGGGTTGTCATCGGAGAGGAGACAGGGGTGGAAATTGCCATATGACAGATTGGCTGGTTTTTAAAATTATCTTTTTAAAATATGTTTTAATTATGCTTGTTTTGCAACATTAGGGTTTAAAGAACCTGCCAGTACTTTTTATGGATTTTAATGACCTTTTTGAGGTTTGCCAGACGGCTGAGGTCGCTTGTGCGGATACGATCTATCTTTTCCTGGTTTACTTCCTGAACATTGCAGATTTCTTTCATGACAGCAAGGCCGCATTCCTGAATACCTTTTATACTATACCCCCCTTCCATGACAAAGGCCATCTTCCCTCTTGTAGAATGTTCGGCTATCTCGAGGAGAAGGGCGGTTATCTGGGCGTAACCGTTTGGTGTCACTTTCATGCCTGCCAGGCGGTCGTGAATATAAAGGTCAAACCCGAAAGAAACAAGAATCATTTGGGGCTTGTACTCCTGTGCAACAGGCCCTGCAATGAAATACAGAGCCCTTCCGATGTCCCTTGCCCGGCTTCCTTTTTCCAAGGGAATGTTAATGGTGAAGCCTTCTCCCTTGCCCTTTCCAGTATCTTCAACCCTGCCTGTTCCGGGATAAGAGTTTGACTCATGAATTGAGATAAAAAGAACTTCATCCGTGTCATAAAAAACTTTTTGTGTACCATTACCATGATGAGCATCGATATCGATTATCATCAGCTTTGAAACCTTGTACCTGTGTTTCAAATACCTTGCGCCCAGGGCAATGTTGTTGAAAATACAAAATCCCATACCCTTTCCAGGACCGGCATGATGGCCCGGAGGTCTTATAAATGCAAAACCTCTTTGTGATCTGCCTTGTATTATCTCATCAACCAGAGAAAAAACACCGCCTGCCGCAAGTCTGGCCGTTGACCATGATTCTTCCGTGGTCTGGGTGTCAAAATCAAGAGAAGAAAGACTTTTCCCGGCTGTTTTTGCAACTTGCTCAACATACTCAAATGTGTGCACCCATGCCAGTTCATCTTTCCTGGCAAAGCGGGGCACAATTTTAGACCATTTTCCAACCAGGCATCTGTTTTCCAGTAGATTCTCGATTATTTTTATACGCTTGTAATTTTCAAGATGTGTAACCCCCATGAGATGATTTTGGTATCTTTGATCAATTACAACGGCAACGGGAAGGGGAATTGATTTTTCATCATGATCCGTTTCCACCCGGCCAAAGGCTTTTGCAAGGGCAAGCAGCACTTCTCCCTCTGGAATACTGCCGGCATTTTTAAGGAGTAACCGCACCGTTGTACGGCCTAAAAGATTTGAACTGGCAGGATGAAGCGCTATTTTTATGAATGCAAGGGCGCTCTTGCACTGTCTGTTTGCATTTTTTCTTTGTTTGAGAAATTTTATTTGTCCGGGAATTTTTTTGCATAAAAGATTCGTGATGGAGGGGTGTGTATGTGTTGAGAATGCTTCCATTGCCGCTATTGTAGTTAAAAGACTCCCCTCTGGAGATTGAAGTATGTATCTATGCGGTCCCCTGGCGTGGAATCCAATGGATTCGTAAAATCCTTTTGATTCAATTTCTGATTCAAGCATGATCTCTTTTACATCAGGAAAGTGGCTTTTACAGAGCATCCAGACGCCTGCCATGATAAAAGACCCTGCACCTTTGACAAGATAAGGGTCGCTTTGGGAACCGGATCTTCTGCGGGTTGCAATATATTTTACTTCAATTCCCTTGTAAAATAGTTTTCTTATTGTTTCCAGGAAAACCAATCCCTGTAACTTTTTTTTTGCAATACAGGCAAAGATAAAGCTGTCAGTGCCTGATATCAGGCAGTTTAAGAGGAAGCGGATGTGGAAAAATTCCAGATTGAGACGGGCAGCCTGATAAAGGCTTTCCCGGGAGAACGGGAACCCCACGAAGAAGGCTCTTGTATAATCGCTTATTACCCCTTGGAAAAGTATTCGGGGATCATCCTCAGACGTATTGAAATCATTTTGGTCGGTGCAGCAGTTTTTTATCTCTTCAAGTCGTTTGAGTCGTTGCTTAAGCAGATTGACCAAAGGACTTTCACTGGCCTTGTTTTCTTTTTGAAGCATTGCTGAGATCTGTTGTTCAAGTTGTTCAGAAGCCAGATCGATTTCATAATTGAGCATTAGTGAAAGGCCTGCTGTATCGGTTTTAAGCGCATGCTTTCCAGGCGTTGCTGTGGGTTCCCTGTGGAGCAGGTTGCTCTTTTCGGCTATTTCTCCATAATGAATAAGCAATGCCTGTTCAATTGGCGGCGTACCGCTGATGAAAAGCTGGACCTTGTTGACCCATACTTTTTTGTTGCCAAAAAAAAAGTATGGGCTTTTTTCGTCCCGGGCTTCTTGTGCAGAAGGTACATCTATCCTTCCCTTCCCCAACATGGTATTCATGGTATAGGCAATTTCAGGTGCTCTTTTAGCGATAGCATCTATGGCCTGTTTGATATTTTCCCGTGTCAGCATCATCAATCCTAAATCACGAGATTTGAACCTGAAAATTCCTCCATAAAATTTCTTGGTACCCGAACTTCAAATATTGCACCCTGTTCTTCTCCATTTCTGACGGATATTTTTCCGCCAATTCTTTCTATGTTGAACCGGCTGATTGCCAGGCCCAATCCCCAATCTCCCCGATCCGTCAAATACTGGGAATCAAAAATGTAATTCTTATCCACATTGTTCAGAACAGGCCCGTCATCAGAGATCAAGATCACAATTATATTTTCCTTTAAAAATGTGGATACGCATATGTTACCATTAGTACCTATAACATCTGCAGCATTCAATAAAAGATTTAAAAAAATGTGACAAAGTGCAGCAGTGTCGCTTCTGACATAGGGCAATCGGTCTTGAAAATTTAAACGTATTTGAATATTTTTTTCAATCAGATGTGTCTTTAAAAAATCAATGACCCGGTTTAAAATGGTGTGAACGTATACATCCATGATAACTGTATCTTTTGGTCCGGTAAACTTGATAAACTTGTCTATAAGATTTCGACCCCTTATGGATTCCGAAAAAATCTGTTCTGCCATTACATCGGTCTGATTTGAGTTTTCCGGTCCAGTCTGCTCTTTCATCAGTGTGGCAGTGACGTGAATATTGGACAGGATATCATTTAGATCACTGAAAACACCCCTTGACAATTTCATGGATGATGCAAGAAAGACGGTTCTCCTCAACCGGTTGTCCATGCGCCGGTTATTTTTTCTTTTTTCTTCCAGCATTGACACCAGGCTGTCTGTTGTAAGGAGGATGGCAAGTATGATTAGAAATCCTCCCAGAAAAAAGACAAAAAGCACTATGTTCCTCACTTTTCTTAAATCCTCAAAAAGTGCCCTTTTATCAACACTCACAACACAGAGCCAGGGAACAGTCTCTAGCCAGATCGTTAAAGTTAAGGTTGATTCTTTTTCATCAACTTGTGCGCCCTTGAATCGGCCAAGGGGTGAAATCTGTGATTTCATCATCAGGTCGCCACCTTTTCTCGGATTTGTCTGGAAGTCTCCTTTGCTGTTGATAAGATAGGCATCCCCTTTCTTGTTTCCCACCACCCGGGTGACAATGTTATCGAAAAGACCTGACATGATTGTGGCTCGTACGATCCAGCTATTCTCCCCCTCATTTTGTCTCACAGCTATAATGAAATGAGGATCGTTCCTGAAACCTTTAAAAACGTCACTGACATATACGCCTTGATTCATAACAGCTTTGAACCATAAGGTGTCCCTATAATTTTTAGTCATAAGATCATATGGCCCTTTATAGGAAAGATGATCTCCATTTGGCCCTATTATACCAAGATCCAGAAAACAGGGCAGATCCTTCTGAAGCGTGGAAAGGACCTGTTCAATCTTACCTTTTGATATCATTTTTGACAGACTGTTATTTCCTGAGATAAGTTTCAGGTCTCTTAACCGTTCTGTCAAAAAGGAATCAATGTCCCTTTTATGGGAAATAACTTCTGCCTGAAGCGCTGCCATTGTTTTGTATTTAATTGTCCCGGCAAGGTAAAAATACATGCCGCCTCCGATTACAACAAGGGGAAGAAAGGCTGAAGCGGCAAGAATTGCGACCACTTTTTTCCATACCTTTCTGTAGTAAGGAAAATCCCGTATTGCCGATATGGTAAAAGATCTGTCAGGCATGCCCTGCACCTCCCGATGATGAAGGATTTAAAGGTCTTTTAATCCCTTTATATAAAAAATTGATAACCTTTTAATCACGTGAAATCAAAGAAACAAATAGTTTTATCAGCCATACATGATAATGACACAGAACAGCAGGGCAGCAACCCACACTGTGTGGCTTACCACACCCTTTTTGACGGGATTAAAACGGGCATCAAAACAGTTATGCCCGTTTACACATTTAAACCGGACACTTTTGTTTTTGTCTATATTTTTTTTGTTGCCATAATTTATTTTGATTCGTTTGGTGGAAGCCCCGCAAACAATTCCTTCCTGGTTTTTCCTCATACATGTCAACCTTGAGGCGATCATGAAGCTGACCAGATTAAAGATGTGGTTCCATGTCAGTGCCATGATGAAAAAAGACAGGAAAAACATCAGCATATGAACTTTTGTAACCCCCATGGCCGCCAGAGAGGCTCCGATGTTTCCCGGCGTAAGTGGTCCTTGCACATTACCAAAAAGTCCAAGATAATATAGAAAAAATGATGCACCCATTACAATCAGTGACAACCCAACGCTCTGTGCACGTTTCCGGAAGTAGTCGTTCTTTGTGAATGTGTTGCCGTTCATATCACATCTCCTTTTAAAAAATACTTTAATTTCCCATAACGGCTAATTATCTTCCCTCCCCGTTTCCGGGGAGGGCATTATATTAAACAGATATGAGACTCAATAGATTTCCATATCCGCATTGGACTTTCATCAACCGCCAGCCAGTTTCTTGTAGATGCTGGGAACTATCTTGTAGAAGCAAATGGCTGCTACAACAAGGCAGTAACCCGGCACAACGATTTTCCATAGCTTTTCAGGAAAAACCCTTGTCATATAAGGTGCTGCAATGGCAGAAAACATGGTTGCAAGCATAAAGGAAGGCAGCATGATATAGTCTATCTGAACACCGCTTGTCAAAAGGCCCAGCCATATAATAATAGCAAAAGTGCTGACGGTTCCTTCACAGATTGCAGTTACGGCAAGCATACTTTTAACCGGCACGCCGGACAAAAGACCGCCGATGGTAACAACAGGACCGTACCCGCCGCCGCCAACGCCCTTGTTAAATCCTGCCAGGGCTGCAAAACCAATCATTTTATTGGGTTTGTAGGGCCTGTCTTTTTTAGCGCTCCAGAGCGATACGACACCCATCATCACGAGCAGGATTGCCACATAGAGTTTGATCCAGACTTTATCGATGGGGAAATACTTGTAAATACCGATGATGGAACATGATACTGCAATACACCCCGTCACCGCTATGATAATCCAGAGTTTTACGGTTTCAGACATGGGGGAAAATTTCCACTCCACGTTTTCAAATTCCCTGTGAAGAAAGGCACCCACAAGACCAGCCATACCCTGTTGAATCATGACAGCCGGTACGATCTGTTTGGGATCAAATCCCAGTACAAGCAGGATGGGGGTTAAAGCCGTTCCAAATCCCATGCCTGCAGATGCATCCATGAATTCAAAAAATGCCGCTAAACCGACCACACTCCATATAATCATCCAGTCATTTCCCTGGAGCCCATTGGCAATTGTCCAGTCAGACTGTATCCTTACCGTGGCTTCAAAGGGATTTCCCGCAAGCCAGACACCTAACAGAAAAACCAGGAAAAAGACAAATATGCCTCCCAGGGCAGCACGAATATGACGCCACTCCGGGATAAAACGCTCTACAATGGTTTGTTTTTCTTTTTCCAGGTCATGGGCCACTTCAAAACCGGTTATTTTTTTTTTAGCTTTTTCCATACTGTTTCTCCTTTATCTGTAATTAAGATCTATTTGAGAATCCCGACCGTTTGTTTCCTTGTCAGTCGTCTTTTGTATGAATAGGGCATTACAAAAAATATGCCAAAATAAAATATGAACAAAATTAATAGCTAACACTTTGATTATGCAGGCTAAATATCCAAAAAAAATCGACCTGCATCCAGATGATGTCGGCCGGTAAAACCTGGGAGTGGACAATTGTAAATCTTAGCTGTCACTTCCTGGTTGACAATATTTTTTATGCCTATCTTTGTTTTTACTCTCTGAAATCATTGGCCTCTATCAGCGATTCTTTCATTAGCCGATGGAGATATTGTCTCTGTATCCCCGCAATTTGCGCTGCCTTGCTGATGTTTCCGTGGCTTCCCTCTAATAAGGTCCTGATATAGTGTTCGTGGAAAAGCTGGATGTTTTCTTCTTTGGCATTTTTGAAATTCATAATGGAATTTCCCCCGTTCAACTCAGGGTTCAAACCGGAGTTCAATTGGGGCATGAAACTTTTTTCCGGGCCGGAAAGGCCCAGATCGGAGAGGGTCAGCGTATCTCCGGTACAAAAAATTATTCCCCGTTCAATGACATTTTCAAGTTCACGTACATTGCCGGGAAATTGTCTTGCTGTAAGCGCCTGTATGGCAGTGGGTGCTATCCCCTTAATTTTCTTTCCGTTCAATACACAATGTTTGTTGAGAAAGTGGTAGCAAAGTAGCGGAATATCCTCGGCTCTGTCCCTTAGGGGAGGTATTTCTAAACGGATGACGTTCAGGCGGTAAAACAGATCCTCCCGGAATGTATTTTCCCTTATGGCCTGCTCAAGATTTTTGTTTGTTGCCGCAATGAACCGCAGGTCTGCCTTTTTGGTTATTACGCTTCCTACTGGTCTGTATTCCCCTTCCTGAAGCAGCCTGAGAATACTTGTCTGGAGGCCGAGCTTCAGGTCTCCGATCTCATCGAGAAAAAGGGTGCCTCCGTTTGCCTCTTCAACCAGTCCCCTCTTGTCTGTGGTTGCGCCTGTAAATGCACCCTTCACATGTCCGAACAACTCACTTTCGATCATATTCTCCAGAATTGCCGTACAGTTTATGGTAACCATTTTTTTTGACCTTCTATTGCTGTTCTGATGGACAGCTCTTGCCACAAGCTCTTTGCCCGTTCCCGTGGGACCGGTTATAAGAACGGTTCCAGATGTGGGAGCAGCCTTGCGGATATGGTCAAAAACTTTTGCCATGGTAGTTGTCGAGCCGATTATGGCAAGGTCATTCTTTTTTTCCAGGGCTTTGCGCAGTTTCCTGTTCTCCCGGACGACCTTCTGCCATTTCATGACCTTGTCAAGTGTTAAAAGAAGCCTTTCCCTGCGGAAAGGCTTTGTCAGATAGTCATCTGCTCCTTTTTGAGTTGCTTCCACGGCAGTCTCTATTGTGGCATAGGCAGTGAGGATAATGACGGACACGTCGGACCGGATCTCTTTTATCTTTTCCATCAGGCTGATCCCGGACATACAAGGCATTTTCAGGTCTGTCATCACAAGGTCAAAATCTTCTGCTTTGAATATTTCAAGGGCCTTTTCAGGGTTGCTCTGTGTGACAGTCTCATAATGGGTATCTTCTGAAATAATCCTGTCAAGCAGTGTCAGCATATCTTTTTCGTCATCAACTATTAAAATACGTCCGTTCATTCTTCCTCCTTAGGATATCATCATCAGTTTGACTATAAAAACAGTACCACTGGATACAGAATCAACTGAAGAATGCTTCCGGCTTTCACATTCCATAATTCCACCTAAGCCGGTTATAATGCCATAACTCACAAAAAGTCCCAGCCCGGTTCCTCTGCCTGTAGCTTTGGTAGTGAAAAAAGGTTCGAATATATGGTCAATGTCTTTGTCCTCTATTGCAATCCCTTCATCTTTAAACCGAACAACAACCATGTGAAGATGAGAGTCCATAAATGTTTGAATTGTCAATCTTCCGCCCTGGGGCATAGCGTCGACAGCATTGTTTATAAGGTTGAGAAAAACCTGCTGCAGCTTTCTAAAATTTCCTATTACAAGTGGAATTGTGTCCAAAAGATCCATGGACAAGGAGATTCCCTCTTTTTTAATGCGGTGGGTTACAATTTTGATGGCATCTTTTATACAGAGGTTCAGATCTGTCTGTTGGTGGCCATTGTCTTCTCCCGTGTGTACAAAACCCAAAAGGTTTTCCACGATCTCTTTGCAATGAAGCCCTTGGCGTTCTATTATTTTAAGGTCTTTATAATCCTGGGAGGTGTTGTCTCTTTTCCGCAGCATAAGGTCACAGAACCCCAGTATAACCCCAAGCGGATTGTTGATTTCATGGGCTACCCCTGCGGACAGTGTGCCCAGGGAAACTAATTTTTCAGTGTGTATCAGATGGCGTTCAAGTTTTTTGTCTTCGGTTATGTCCCTTGCAATGCACAGGACCCAATGTACATTTTCCTTTTCACTTCGCACAGGCACCATATTGGCAGCTAAAAATATCTGGGTGCCGTCAAGGTCAAACCCGGATTCATCTCTGATACTTTTTCCGCTTTCAAAAACCCTGGGGATAAGACCTTCCAGCTTGTCACTCAATTCTTTTGGGAATAGCGATGACAGTTCTTTTCCTATATGATCGTCAGCCCTGGATTTGAAAAAATTGGAAGTAAAGCTGTTCATGGACTGGAATTTGCCCCTGGGGTCAACGGTGAAGATGAAGTCTTCAGCGCTTTCCACAAGGGATCGGTATTTGGCTTCGGATTTTACGAGCTCCTCCGTCTGCCGGCTGGCCTCATTCTCCATCCGCCTGGACCATTTTACTTCAAAAAACATGATAATTGAAGCGCCTGCAATAATGGCGAATATCACGGCAAGCTGCACGAAAAATTGATCCATGTATTTATTTTTGATGGCTTCTTCTATTTCAAAAACAGGAGCGACAACCGCTATGGACCACATATGAGTCGGGATTTCTGAAATCGTTACAGGGGTGTATGCGATCAGCTTTTCCATCCTGCCTGTAAGTCCCCTGTGCCATCCTGAAACATACCACCCTGTCCCTTCTAAGCCCGTTAGCATTTCATCTCTTTGTATCTTGTTTATCTCCACAAAAGAAATGTCATGATCTTTTTCTTTTCTTGCCAGAAAAGCATTTTTACCGACAAATGAGCTGTCCGGATGAAAAAGAAAATGGCCTTCATTGTCGATGATCCATGCATACCCTGTCTTTCCGGATCTTATGTTCTTAAGGTAAGGGTCCAGGAACCATGAAATATTGACATGACAATAAATGATTCGTGAATCACTTTGGCCGACAGGTGACCTTATTGTTATAAATATTCCAGACGATGTGATTTGGGGCTTTGAGACTCTCAGTTGATTAGTTTTTTCCAGATCAAAATCAAAGGGAAGAAAAGAGCTCTCTTCAAGGAGAGAACGGGAGACCTCTTTGCGGAAGGGGTGACCGGAATAAAGGATTCCGGCTTCCATGTCGTGAAATTCGATGGCACTGACGCCGCATTCAACTAAGCGGACCAGTGTTGACCTGATTGCCCTGTAGGGATCTTTGTAATTTTCAAGCTCTTTGGAAAGAATTCTCATTTCCCGCTTTAAAAAGGAGAATTCTCTCTCAATGAAGTTTTTAACGTTGTGCGCAATAACCATCTGCTCTCCATTAAACTGACCGCGCACGATCTTGCTCATCTCCCTGATGGACCACTGGGACATCACTGCACTTGCCGCCACAAAGATGAGCGCTGTAAGTGTCACGATGATTACAATGCTTTTTTCAGTTTCAGGTCGCTGGTGCCTGTGGACAGGTTCATGGCTGGAACTGAGTATTATGCCTGTATCTGATTTTTTCAAAACCATACCGCTTCCTGTTTTTAATGTGAACCCTGAGGCTAACAGAGTTTGAGTGATTACAACTTCAAATCAGCCCTTTGCAGGGTATTCTCCAGTTTTTTAATCTATATCGATTTAATGGCAATAATTGTGCCGATAGGCCCAAATAAGAAAGTTTTGTATTATGTGCTTTAATATCAAACAGCTATCCCAAAATAACCAGGAATATCATCAGGGAAGATTTACCGGTAAGAGTGACGGACTTTTTTACACTTTGTAAATATTGTGTACTTTTATCTCTGCATTCAGACGTCTCATGATCCTGAAATATCCTGTTTTTGTGGATCTATATACTTAATAAAAATAGTCGGTTATCAATATTTAAGTACAGAAGCTAATCTTTGGCATATAAATTGAAAAGTAAAAAAGTATAGTGAAAAAGTATAATTAAAAGGCAATACAGAAGAAATGATTAAGAAATAACGCTGTTGTCAAACAGAATACTTTAACTTTATATGGAGGAAGAAAAACTCATGAAAAAAATGATGAGTATCTTAAATGTATTATTTGCAAGCTTATTGGTATTATGGGCTATTGTGCCGCAGGCAGTGGCAAACGCTGATCAAAAATTACGATACAGTTGTTCTGCCCAGATTTATGAGGCATTTGAAAAGTCAAGATTGGACGCCTTTACAAAGGAAACAGGGATATCCATTGATCTGTTTGTTGCATCATCCAAGTCATGCGTGTATAGGGTGATGCAGGATATGACCGACATCGCCGGCAGCACAAGGGCAATCTACCAGCGTCACAAGGATTTCGGGCTAAAGGAAATACCTTTTTGCAAGGACCCCCTGGCAGTCATTACCCATAAAGACTCAATAGTCAATAATTTGAGCCCGGAACAGCTCCAGCAGATATTTTCCGGCGGAATCACTAATTGGAAAGAAGTAGGAGGGCCTGATTTGCTGATTACGCTTGTTGTTCCCGGGAATGAAACCGGTGCCCATAAAAATTTTAAACGGCAGGTTATGACCCACAAAGAAATTAAATATGATTATTTAACCTATACATCCACCCGCGTTCTGGAGGCAATTGAACAACTGCCGGCAGGTGCCATATCCTTTATCTCAAGAGGTGCTCAGATCACCCATCCGAATATCAAGGTGTTGAGCATTGACGGCAAGAAACCGGGTGATAGAGATTATCCTTACTACCAGATATTTTACCTGGTTTCCAAAGGAGAGCCCAGAGGATCGGTTAAGGTATTTATTGATTTTATTACATCAAAAAAAGGAAAGTCCATTATTCTGGAAAGAGGCATGCTGCCGATTAACTAATCCGATTAATTAATCCTAGCAGACCCATCAAATTAGAAATAGTCTGAAGTAAATTGGATATGATAACCCTTTCCTTATCAGGAAAGGGTTATCATGTTTATGATATTGACAAAAAGTATCTTCCTATCCTATGTTTTGTGTATTAAAAGAAGGATTCATCTACAATTATGCCATAAGGAAGGTCATCATGAACACCCTTAAAGTAGGATTGGTTCTGGGAAGCGGGGCCTCAAGCGGATGGGCACATATCGGGGCCATCGAGGCCCTTCAGGATGCGAGCATCCCTATCCATCTCGTCGCCGGGTGCAGCGTCGGGGCTTTTGTGGGTGCGATTTTTGCGAGTGGCGGCCTGGAGCAGTTGAAAAGATATGTCATTGACATGGACGGTGAAAGCATGTTCTCCTTTTCAGACTTGAGTTTTATCAGATCCGGGCTCCTGGACGGGGATAAAAAACTTAGAGAACTCTTCTGCATGCATAGCGATAAAAAAAATTTTGATGAACTGGAGATTCCTTTGAAAGTCGTTGCTGCGGAAATGTACACGGGTGACCAGGTGGTTTTAGACTCCGGCGACCTGCTCAAAGCGCTCAGGGCATCCATGTCTTATCCAGGCCTTTTTGCGCCTGTATACCATAAGAGCCGATGGCTGATAGATGGCGGGGTGGTGGACTCGGTTCCAGTGGGGGTAGCCCGGGCAATGGGGGCGGATATCGTGATTGCCGTCAGCCTGGATTCTGAACTGGTATCGCGCAGGCGCCACCAAAAAACCGAGGTTGCTCCTGAAATAACACCACCGCCGGTTCGTAATGAATTTTTAAAAAAACTGGCTGCCCGTTATGAAGCCGTGGAAAAAACAATTTGGAAACGTCTGGAACGACAGAAAAAAAAGAAGCCGACTCCCCCTGGCACCCGCCAGGTTATCAGCGCTGCAATACAACTTATGCAGGATCGGATCACGCGGGTCAATTTTGCTGTTAATCCACCGGATATCCTGATCACACCTCGCCTGGGCGACCTTAAAATGCTTGATTATGATCAGGTTGAACATGCCATTGAAGAAGGATACATTGCCACCCGGAACAAGGTCAACGACATCCGGATGCTGCTGGAAACGCATAGAACAGAAGAGATGGAGACAAAACCGGTTTGATTATGCTTTGAATCGCGTTGCAGGGTGAAACTCCCGCAACGCGATTTACAAATTTTTAAAACGATTTATTCCATATTCATATTGTTAAATTCAATGGTCAACTCATATTCAGTGCCACCCACAACTCGATGAGCGACAAATCCCAGCTTTTTCCCAAGCTTCTGCATCTGGGTGTTTTCCGGCAGCACAAGCCCCATCACCTGTTTTATGCCCTTATTTTGAGCCGCTTTAAGGCATTGCTTCAACAGTGATGCACCAATGCCTTTCCCCTGCCATTCATCGCTTATGGCCATGGCAAATTCTGCATGGGTCCCCTCGGGATAATCGATGATCCGGCATACCCCGACTATTTTTTTGTTCCGGCCTTCTCCAAACACTGCCACAAGAGCGATTTCACGATCATAATCCACCTGGGTAAATTTTATCAGCATGCTTTTGGAAAGTTGTTTTAACGGCGAGAAAAACCGCATATACACGCTTCTTTTAGACAGAGAATAAAAATGATCGATCAACAGGTCTGCATCACTGGGCCGGATAGGGCGGATAAAAAAATCATGCCCGTCCACAGTGGTATCCCTTGATTCATAATGCCAGGGATAGGAACTGATAATCAGATGCATGGGAGAGGGTATTTGTGCCGGCGCAATAAGAACCCGTGCATCCACTGCCGTTATATTGCCGCCCCTCACCATGAGCGGATTAATATCCAACCCGATAATTTCGGGAAAGTCCGTCATCAGCCTTCCTGTCCGTATCAATAATTCTTCCAGAACTGCCATGTTGACCTTTGAAATATTTCTGAATCCTTTTAATATCTTTGATATTTTTGTTTTTTCAATCATCTGCCTTGCAAGAAGACGGTTCAACGGCGGAAGCCCCATTGACGTGTCCTGGAGTACCTCGGTTAAAATGCCCCCCATACCAAAAAGAATCACAGGTCCGAAAATATCATCTTTTTTTGCGCCAATGATTAATTCAACCTCTGCCGCAGGCAGCATTGCCTGGACGGATACCCCCTTAATGTCGGCATCCGGCGCATAGTCCCCGGCATTTTTCATTATCCTTCCATATGCGGCTTTGACCTCATTGGAACCTTTGAGATTAAGGGCAACCCCGTTGCAGTCTGATTTGTGCAGAATGTCTTTTGAACAAATCTTTAGAACAACAGGAAAACCCATTTGTTCTGATATTTTTACGGCCATTTCTTCAGAATCAGCAATCCTAGTGGGGTTTGTGGGAATTCCATATGAATGAAGCAGATCCTTTGCCGTTGTTTCCATAAGGCTTGCCTCATCCCTGGCAATTGCCTCTTCAATGATATATTGGGCTTTGGTCCTGTTGATAATAAGTTTGGTATCGGTTCTGATGGGTATTTCATGAAGCATTTCAATATTTCGACCGTATTGATAAAGGTTTTTAAAGGCCCTTACGGCCCGCTCGGCTGAATCATAGGTCACAATACCGACCTGGTTAAAATGCTTTCTTGCCGCATCAACATTCTCTCCTCCGATCCAGGCCGTAAAAACAGGACAGGGTACAGTTTTTAAATACTGAGCAAGACCTTTTGCCAGGTTCAGGGTATCCATTGTACCTGCTGGGGCGCACATCAGGAGAAGGGCATTAGTTTCAGGCGCATTTGCACATATTTTCGCGGTTTCTATATATGCCTCAGGGCTTGTATCCCCCAGTATGTCTATAGGGTTGCCTTTGCTCCAGTTTTCAGGAAGCAGCTTGTCCAGTTGTTCAAGTGTTGCCTGACTGAGTTCCGCAGGTTCCATTCCATGGGATGCAAGGGCATCTGCTGCCATGACCCCTGGACCGCCTGCATTGGAGATAATAGATAAGCCGGGACCGGATGGACGACGCTGTTTTGCCAGAAATTCCGAACAGTCAAATAATTCTTCAAATTCATTGACCCGTAAAATCCCTGCACGCTCAAAAGCAGCGTCGTAAACCGCATCTTCACCGGCCATGGCACCGGTATGGGATGCGGCTGCCCGGGCCCCGGCTTTTGATCTGCCCGATTTGAGGACAATAATGGGCTTCAGACGTGAAACCGCTCGGGCAGCACTCATGAAATTTCGAATATGGGTGATATTCTCCATATACATGACAATACTTTCCACAGAATACAAAGAGCCCAGATAATCAATCATATCTCCGAAATCAACATCCATCATGGAACCTAAACTGACGAAATGGCTGAAACCCACATTTTCACGATTGGCAATATCCAGAACTGAAGTGCAAACGGCGCCACTCTGGGATAGAAATGCAATTTTTCCGGGCAAGGGTGGCAAATGGGCAAAGCTGGCATTTAAATCGATCCCTGTATTCACTATGCCAAGGCAGTTGGGTCCGATAATTCTCAGGTTATATTTCCTGGCTTTTTCCAGTATTCGGGCTTCAATCTGTTGTCCTTTTACGCCTGTTTCCCTGCCGCCTGAAGACACGATAACGGCGCCTGCAAGACCGGCCTTGCCGCATGACTCAACAATTTGGGGTATCATCTGTATGGGTGTTGCAATCACTGCCATGTCAACGCTGGATACGATGTCCTGGATATCGGCAGATGCCCCGAGCCCCATGATATCCTTGCGTTTTGGATTAACCGGGAAAATTTCGCCTTTGAAATCACTGGTTACAAGATTCTTCATAATTGAAAACCCGACAGAACCTTCTTTTTCACTGGCACCTATCACTGCCACGGATTCCGGGTTAAAAATTCTGTGCAAATTGATTGTGCTCATTATTTTTCCTTTCAGTTTTTTAAAAAAAACAGTCCAGCGTATATGGTGGGTCAAAATAATTGAATCATTCTGTGTTACGGCCCCAGCCACACCGTCATTTCTCTTGCCCCATGAATCACTTTCCAGGGGATACGGCCAATATCAAAATCAGCCACATCAGATTTGCCTTTTCTGCCAAATACAATGGTGTCACAATTTTCTTCCCTGGCTGCTTCAACAATTGCCTCGGCACGACTTCTGGCGCCTTGAATGATTTTTTTCACCATATTCTTTTTTTGAATACCTGCAGTTTCAAAGGTTTTTTCGGCATCCCTGATCACTGTTTCAATCTCTTCAAAGGCGGTTTTGATAAATCCGAGGGATTTTTTTTTCTTTTTTTCACTATAGAGATCAAAATCCCTGAGCACGCTGCACAGGACAACTCTGCAATCTGAGTTTCCAATGGTTTTAGCGGCAAAATCAACCGCCCTTTTTGTCCCTTTGGACCCATCAATGGCAAGGAAAAGAGAATGATTAACCGGTTGTGTTCCTGCCAGTATCACGGGGAGGTATTTTGTTTTTTCGATCAGTTTTGTTGAAACACTTCCCATGACAAGGGACACTAATACCTGTGCCCCTCCTCTTCTCCGGATCAAAAGGGCATCATATCCTTTCCGTGCTTCATCCATGATATCCCTTGCTATCCCCTTATTTCTTTCTGTAATGACAGAGTTGACAGCTTCCGGCCGGAAACCTGCGGCAATGAGTTTCTTTTTTGCTTTTTCCATGAAAGCTTCCATTTTGACTCGATATTCATATTCCCATTCTTTTACCTGCAGGGTCGCTGTATACGGGGACGTTTCTTTTTTAAAATCGAAATAACATTCCGGAACCCGGGTGATGATATTATGTAAAACAAGTTCCTTTTTGAGAAACGGTTCAAAACTGCAGAGGTATTGAATGGTTTTAAACGCTTTTTTTGATCCATCCAGAGCCACAAGAATTTTGCTTATATTTTCAGACATATTCTTCTTTCCTTTTAAATATTTTTCGATCTCTGACACTGACAAGCGGTACCATGGAATGTCTAAACACCTTTTCGGCAGCGCTGCCGAAAAATACTCTTGAAATATTTCCCCGGCCTTTGTTGGCCATTACAACCAAATCAATATTTTCTGTTTGAACCGTTTTTAAAATTTGTTCAGAAGGAATACCCACGTCAAACTTAAAGCTGATATTTGATTTTTCTTCAAAAAAATGTTCTTTTATCAGTCCTTTTATCTCTGTCTCCCTGTCTTTTTTCAAATCCTTGATATAACCCTCGACACTTATCCGGCTTGATGCATATTTATTGGCGATTTCAACCATATGAACCTCTTTCTGGTTAATAACGTTATAGACAACAACCTGGATATTTGAATTTTTTGCCAGTTCAACTGCATACTCCAATACCATCAGGGTATAATCAGAAAAATCAATGCAGGCCAGTATTCTATCTATTTTCTTATCCATTTCATAACTCCTCTATACTTTTGTACACATTTTTATCAATAGATCTTCCTGAATCCCCGTGTTAGATCTGCTGCAAAAAGCAGCTCGCCCACCCCATGAAATTTTTCGGACAGGCTGTCAAAACTTGAAGGATCAATATCAAATGTATGGAAAAACACTTTTCTGTACCCTTCTTCAATATCGTCATAGGATGTCATGATACTGCATAGCCTGCCGCCATGTTCCCGGATGATATCCGTTAAAATATTGATAATACCGGGCCTGTCCTTCAGGTTAAATGCAAAGATCTGTCCTTTTTTAGAAACGCCTGTAAAGGATACAAAGCAGCGGAAAATATCGCTTTTGGTGATAATCCCCACCATCGTGCCCTTTTTATCAAGTACAGGCATCCCGGATATTCCTTTTTTCAACATAATTTCTGCAGCTTCATCAACAGTATGATCATCCCCGATGGTGACAACGGGCTTGGACATGACAGATTCAATCTTAACTTTATCCATTAAGGAAGGCATTTCAAATCTATCCAGCGTTGTGGCATCAGAAGGTGTGGCGTTTTTAACATCCCCGTCCGTTAAGATCCCGACAAGCTTTTTGTTGTTTAGCACGGGAAGCATGGAAATTATTCTTGTTTGAAATAATTTTATAGCATCATTCAAAGAGTCGTTATCATCTATGGTAATTACGGACTTGCTCATCCATTCTTTTATCAACATTTTGACCTCCAGTATTTTAGGTGTTGTTCACCATAAAGCGTTTACCTCTTGAATATCAATTTGTCCCTGACACTGACCACGGGAACCGGGGAATGTCTGAACACCTTTTCAGCAACGCTTCCAAATAAAAATCTTGAAATATTCCCCCTGCCTTTGTTGGCCATTACCACTAAATCGATTTCTTCTGCTTCAATGGTGTTCAGGATACATTCAGAGGGGATACCTCCATTGATTTTTATTTCCATTATAGACGCGTCATGAGCAAAATTTTCTTTTATCAATTGTTTCAAGCCCTCATGCCTTTCTTCTGTCAGCTTCATGACGTACTCTTGCGTATCACACTCATTGATATAATATCCGGGGAAATAACCATTCGCCATGTCAACGCCATTGATATCCCTCTGATTGATGACGTTTAAAACCACAATCCGGGCGCCTGTTTTTTTTGCAAACTCCAAAGCATATTCAAGGGTTATCAGCGAATATTCTGAAAGATCGATACAGGCCAGAATTTTATTTATTTTTTTATCCATTATCTATCTCCTTTAATTATTAATAGATCATCTTAAATCCCCGTGGCAGACCTGCCACATAAAACAACTTCCTTTTTTCATGGGATTTTTTTACCCGCTGCTTTAGGATTTTAGCAATTGCCGTGCCATAGTCTTATCAATTATTAAAAGCATTGCCCAATCAGCATCTGAGCTGTTAAAGCCTGCAAAAAAACAATGCCCCATTGTGAATGATCAAACAAAATATTTTCAACCTGTAAAAAAAGCTGACACAGGTTTCAGATTTAATTCATCAGGGATAAATGTCATGGTCCTTTATCCTGATTTTCAACAAATTTATAAGATGTGACTGTGTTGAGGCAAAAGAGATCAGAGTAAACCCTAACATTAGGGTAAATTAAGTTGGCAGTTTGATTTTGAAAAAATAAAGCAGCCAGGCGCGGCCTTTAGAATATTTTATAATTTCTTCTTCAATACAGTGATCCTCAAGTATAAAGATTTTAAAACGTACCGGATTAGTACAGCTAATCAGCGGAAAGATCATTATTATTTAATCCAAACCGCAACCATTTAAAATCTTCCCGGTTTTTTTGGGGAACCTTTTGTCCCACTCGTACCATCAAGAAATTTTCAGGTTTTAGACAGATATTGGGTTCGTTTGTCCGGGATGCTGTGAATCTGAAACCCGTGTAAAGATTCATGAGCATATTTCTATAGGCCTGAACGCTTAGTCCTGAATAATGAAGATCCCATGTCCATGAACAGGCAGTGAGATAGACGATTTTTTGCTCTAATTGGGGATCACTGAAAAGATGAGATAAAAGGCGTTGTGCAATCCCATGATTTCTAAATTCCCTTAACACCTCAACTGCTTTGAGCTCCTTAATATTATTTTTCCCTAACCTTGCCCATCGCTCTTTTGAATTCGGGTAATCAAGGACGGCAAAACCGATGATGGTTTTGTTAGCCAAAATGGCAAGCGCAATACTTCCGCCGTTTTTTACAAAGTGTTCAAGGGTCTTTCTTTTAGTATAGATGGATCGATACCGTTCATGGCTCTTGAAATCAGAAGCTAAGATTAATTCCTGAATACGATCAAGAGTTAATTTTGACTCAATGCTAACTATGCCTTTCTTTGTCTCAATACATTCGCTAATTGCTTTTCTCCATAAAAAATGGTCATGGTAATTTTGATCTCCAGGCATTTCAGTCCTTTCTTTTGAATAACATTTTATCCCTGACACTGACAACCGGAACAGGAGAATGTCTGAATACCTTTTCAGCAACGCTTCCAAATAAAAATCTTGAAATATTCCCTTTGCCTTTGTTGGCCATTACGATTAAATCAATTTCTTCTGATTCAACCGTTTTAAGGATACATTCAGAAGGGATACCCGCACTGATCCTTGTTTCTATTATGGGCACTTCATTAACAAAATTTTCTTCTATTAATTGTTTCAAACGCCCCTGTCTTTCTTTTGTCACCTCCATGACGTATTCTTCGGCATCAACCCCATTTGCATAATATCCGGGGGAAAACCCATAAACCATGTCAATTCTATAGATATCCCTTTGATTGATAACATTTAAAACCATAATTTGAGCCCCTGTTTTTTTTGCAAGCGCCATAGCATACTCAAGTGTTATTAAAGAATATTCTGAAAGATCAATACAGGCCAAAATTTTATGTATTTTTTTATTCATTACCTGTCTCCTTTGATTATTAACAGATTCGTTTAGATTCCTGTTGCAGATCTGCTACATAAAGCAACTCCCCCATTTCATGAAATATTTCGACCAGACTGCAAAATATGATGAATAGAAAACTGATGAATGTAATTTTAAATAGGGTTTTTATTAATTGTCCCATTGTTTCCTCCTAAAAGATTAAACGTCTATATCCTCACCAGTATCCAGGTGAATTTCAATATAACCGGATACAATTTTCAGTTTAGAATAGAGCATTTAATGTGCCAGTATTTTTTTTAAAAAGATTAGATGCAAAATAATACAGTCATGTTGATTAAATTTATCTCAGGGAAGCGGTCAATAGCAGTTGAGGTACCGGCTATTTGCCTGCCAGGCAATAAATCATACCCTGTCATCCAATCAGGGAGCTTATATTTTAAAATTGTTTTTTATCCTGTTTTTAATGCCGGACCGGATGGATAGAGGATTTGACTGCCATGGTATGGCCACCATAGTGTAATACTTGTTCTCAAAGTGCAAAATAAACTGACACGGGTTGCGTCTGCCGTCTGGAAAAGACAACTGTCCATATTCTTCAGCAAACATAAGAATTTCAATGTATTCCGGATTCGCAGGGATAATTTGCCCAATCCTTTTACTGCATTGGCATTGTTATTGCCCTTATGATTTATAGTCCTCAAAAAGAAAATGTGTTTGGGAATCATTTTCAGGAAGAGTGAAGGTGTAAAAAAAAATTTTCAAAAGGAGAAAATAAAATGAATCAAAATTCACAAAAAACAATTTATAAACCCGGATATTATGGCAAGAAAAGAATGAGTGCCTCTGCCTGGACAGAAGCCTGCATCAATAAATGGAGCAGAGAACACTCAGACAGGCGGCAGGAGCATGAAAAACCTGAATTACTGTATAGTGTCTGTTTTTCGCGACAAATCGGGGTGGGTGCACTGGAAATTGCAGATCTTCTGTCTGAAATCATCCATTATCGGGTGGTGGATAGAGAAATTCTTGAGCATATGGCAAATGATGCTAATCTGGCACAAAAGGCCATTGAATTTTACGACGAGCGATACCCCGGCAAAATGAGCGAATTATTTTCCATGCTGATCAGCAAAAAAACCTTTATAAAAAGTGATTATGCAAGGCAACTGGTAAAGACCGTCACTGCGCTGGCCAACACAGAATCCACAATTTTTGTGGGGCGGGGAACCCATTTGATCCTGCCCCGTAATCAAACTCTGTCCGTGCGGTTGATCTGCAGCAGGGAATACCGGGTCCATCGGCTGGCCGTCATGCTGGGCATTGATGCATCAGAGGCTGAAAAACAATTAAATGCCATTGATATTGAACAGCATAGGTTTTTTAAAGCTGTTTATCAAAAAGATAAAGCCGCCCTTGATGCCTTTGACATTGTTATCAACAGGGATCACATCAATGGTGCATCCCAGGTCGCCCGGATAGCAGCATCTGCCTTTGAACAGAAATTTGGCTTGGAAATATCAGATTAAATACCCTGCAGCTCCTCTGGATTATGCTCAAGGCCAGAAAATATGGTGTCAGTGTACATGGCATAACCGTGTCTCAGGAACAGGTGAGATATGCAGATCAATTCTACAAAGACCTTGATATTAAAATCGAGCTAAAGGATTATCGGGATTTAACTGAAAAATTCGATCGCATTGTTTCCATTGGGATGTTCGAACATGTGGGTTGCAAAAACTACAGGACGTTTATGAAAGTTGTCCATGGATGTTTAAAACAGGACAGCCTTTTTTTGTTGCATACCATAGCGGGTAATCGTTCTGTGAATTCAACGGACCCATGGATAAATGAGTATATTTTTCCAAATTCAATGCTCCCGTCGGCAAAACAGATCTCCGCAGCAGCAGAGGGATTACTTGTGCTCGAGGATTGGCACAGCTTTGGGCAATATTATGATCAAACCTTGATGGCCTGGTACCGCAATTTTATAAAAAACTGGAACAAGCTCAAAGCATCCTATGATGAAATATTTTACAGGATGTGGACCTATTATCTCCTTTTATGTGCGGCAGCTTCAGGGCAAGAAGGAATCAATTGTGGCAGATTGTGTTTTCAAAAAAAGGGATAAAAGGAGAAAAATTCCCAGCCTATCCGCGCTGGCGATATTAAATACATGGATAGTTATTTTACAGTGGCGCCATAGGGTCAGGAAAGCGTATTTAGAATCGCATCAAATGTCAGGTTATTTGAAGTGATGTGATGCTTTAAGGCAGACATTCCGATTAAAGAAGATGATGAAAAAGGAATGTGCTGAATCGGAAGAGATGGGAATCCATTCCCCGTATTTTTTTCTTTTGCCCCCTCCTGCATCCGGTCATTGCAGATCAGTCCCCTGATTGCTATATCCAGGGAAGTCAGCTGACCTGTTATCCGTCTGGTTTCCGCCACGGACAGCACATCCTGGTTAAAAACAACAAATAAATTTGTTTTTTTGGGGTCTTCAAAAATAGCCTTGAGTGTCTGGTAGTCGGATTTAATCTCCCGGATTCCGGACAAAACCTTATCCCGTTCAAATTCCTTTCCGGCAAATTTAATTCTGGAAATGATTTCCTTTCGCTTATAAATTTCTAACCGCAGTTTTTCAAGTTGATCAATCCAGATTAATGACAGGGCCGGCAGATTAAAAAATCTTAAAGACAAGGCTGTCGGCGGCATGTCAATGATCAGGTAATCATATGCCCTGTATTTGTTTTGAAGGTTCATGAAAGCTGTTACCAGTGCATATTCCTCCATGCCGGGAGAAAATTTTAAAATATCAAAATAATTATCCAGGTTAAAGGCTGTCAGGTAGGCATAACTGTTCTTAACATTTTGGGCCGTTTTTTTCAGATATCGTTTAATTTCCCTGTCCCGGTCAATTTGAAGAACATCAAGACAAGGTCCCAGGGTGCAGGCTTTATCGGAAAAATCCGCCTCAAAAATATCAGACTGGTTGTGGGCATCATCAAAGGAAGCCAGGAGCACTTTTTTACCCTTTCCCATCAGCACCAGCGATAAAAGTGCCGATGCCGTGGATTTTCCGGTTCCGCCCTTGCCCAGAAAAAATAATGTTTGAAGTTCAGCCATGGATTTTATCCTATATCAAATACGGAAAACAGCCTTGATAAAGGTTCATTGGCTGTGTCCACCCTTTCAAGAAGCAGGATCAAATCCTTTTCCATTAAAGGGAGAAGATCCATGCAGATCTGTACGGGAGGAGACGGCATTCCAATGAAGGTTCCCTGCACCAGAACGGCAAAAATATACTCAAGTTCTTCCAGTTCCGCCTCAATGGTTCCAACTGCTTTATCCCTTGCTACCTCATCAGCCACCTGCCAGATGTCAATAATCCGGTTTTTTATTCTTTCAATACCGTTTTTGAGATATGTCTTTGGTGTATTCATTTTACCCTGAATATTAGCCGGTCAAAATGGATTCGTTTTTTGGATGGAAAATAATAATAACCGGCATACAGGGCCATGAGCACAATGGCAGCGGCATAAAATCGGGAAAAATCGCATAAAACAGCTGCAAAAGCAAGATAAGGCGTGATCTGTGATATCCATAAAAGTCTTTTTTGAAAAGATAAAAATTTTCTGGCCGGAACCTCTGTTTTTTTCCGCATGGAATGGGCAAAGAGGGTTCGGAAAAAAACAGGTCCTGCAATGGCCGTAATGACGGATAAGACAAATATGATTGAATGCAGGGCAGAAGGAACAGCAAACTGCCCGGCCGTGATGAGATTCAATTGTCTTGCCAGGCCAAAGGCCATAAAAAGGCTGATCACAGGTATGGCAGTTTGAATATATTGCTTGATAAGTATGGGTTGCATATAAAATCCTCAGATGAGCAGGAAGAAATCATTTCTTCCTGCTCATATAATTTCTTATCAGGTTTCGGATTTGATGCTCATAAATTTTATGAGTCCTTCAACCGTGATCCAGATGGCCAGGAGAAGGATCAATCCATTCACTATCTGGAGCAGCATATTGTGGCTGGTACCGTACTTGGTCTGATTCAGCACCAGTGCCCATACGGTCATAACCATCATGAACACGGCCGGAATACCCGCTATCAAGTATTTTACACCGCCTTTGGTTTTCAGGTACAAGGCAATAATGATCAGGGCAAGTCCTGCAAGGGTCTGGTTGACCGCGCCGAACAAGGGCCAGAGTTTCAGCGCCCCTTTTCCACCGGCACCGGTTGCAAATGCCAGGGCCAGCGCTGTTGCCACAGCTATAAAAGTGGTCACATATTTGCCCGTAAGAAAATCCATTTTAAAACCGGTAAAAAGCTCAGAAATAATATAGCGCTGAATACGGGTGGCGGTATCCAGCGTGGTCCCGGCAAAAGATGCCACAAATACCCCCATGACAGCCAGACCGAATGCGTTAGGCAATCCCGTGGAAGCTATCATATTGGCAGACCCGTTCACAAAGGCTGCAATTTTGGAGCCAAGCCCGGCTGCGGCGGCCCAGGAAGAATAATGGGTTGTCCAGGCTGCCACACCCATTAGGGTTTCACCTGATTTGGCCACATATCCCATACCAATTCCGGCAGAGACGGCAATAATCACCAAAGTGGCAAGCGCCCCTTCCATAAGCATGGAACCATATCCGACAAACAAAGAATCGCTTTCATTCCTGACCTGTTTGGAAGATGTGCCTGAAGATACCAGGGAATGAAACCCTGAAATAGCACCACAGGCAATGGTAATAAACAGGAACGGCCACATGGGGGGTGCCGCAGAAGGCGCTATCTGGACTGCCGGAGCAACGATATGAAGATTTCCGCCAAAAGCGGAGAAAAACACACCCAGAATCAACAGAGCCATGGCAACCAGCAACTGATGTGAGTTGATAAAATCACGGGGCTGGAGCAATGTTGTTACCGGAAGCGTAGAGGCAATAAATGCATAGATCAAAAGGATAATAGTCCATACGCCCGTTGGCGGAATCCCGGCAATAGCCGGCATTTTAATGGGAATATAAACACCAATGAGCACAGTGATATACATTACAACCACGGCAATAATGGACCAGGTCATAATACTCTTGCCCTGTTTGTAAATTGCATGCCCGAGATAAAGGGCAATGGCAACCTCGCACCAGACCGGGAATACGGATGCCGGATACATGGCAAATACCACGGCAATAACCAGACCGAAGATGGCAATCACAATCCATAACTCTAAAAATACAATTAGAAAAAAGAAAAACCGGGTGCGGGCATTTACATATTTTGAGGTATAATCTGCAATGGATTTCCCCTGGTTTCTCATGGAAATAATCAAGGCACCAAAATCATGAACCGCTCCCATGAAAACGCTACCGAAAAATACCCATATCAACGCCGGCACCCATCCCCAGATAACAGCGATAGCGGGTCCAACAATGGGTCCGGTTCCGGCAATGGATGTAAAATGATGCCCGAAAATCACCTCCTTTTTCGTGGGAACATAATCCGTACCATCTTCCAATTCAACGGAAGGTACCGTTGTCGTCCGGGATAACTTGAAAATTTTTTGTCCAATAAATTTGCCATACAGGTTATACATAAGGATATAACCTATAAACGCAACGACCATGATGACTAACGCATTCATTTTAATATCTCCTTGTGGCTATTAAAATTAATATAAACCATGGCAAAAGTATTTGATGTCATCTGCTTTTGTCAGTTCTATCTTTCACCCCTTTTCAGGTTCTCAAAATATAGATAGCAAAATAGATGCCAGAATATGTTTTCATGTTTAAACGCTTAATTTTTATGGAATTTTTTTTTATTCTAGGATTTTTTTGATTTTCAGCCTGTCAGTTTATTTTACAGTCTGGAAAAATAGTTTACAAAGAAGATCTTAAATTCCTTTGGTTACAAAAAAAAACGGATTATACTTTTGTAATTTTTTCCATTTCAAAAAACAGATCCTGTTCCCTTATAACCCCTGCTATTTTTCCGGACAATGTAACAATAAGGCGCCTTTCATTGCCACAGGCCATAAGATAAGCGGCCTCCATCAAGTTTGACCGGCCATCAATTGAAATTGGCGATGGTGACATGACCTCACTGATGCATTTGTTTTTCATTTCTCGAATTCCTGTAGTGAACATTCCTTTCCAGAACATGGGGGAATATTCAATACTGTCTGCCAAAGCGGGTTTGGGTGCAAAAAGATAATCCGGCATGACCATTTCCAACATATCACGAATGGTTAGAATTCCTTTTATCCCACTGTTGTTGTCTTTCACAAGAATAGATCGGTGACCGGTTTCCATCAGGCGCTTGGTGGCAATTTTTGAAACAAAGGATTTTTTGAGTTCATCTATGGCATCCTGAATGGTCTTTGTCTCATGGATAGTTGTGTATTCTGTAATGGGGATCATAACATCGAGAACCATGGCTTCATCATAACCGGATGATTTGTCCTTAAGTTGACAAGCTTGCTTTATTTTATCGGCCAGAAGATCAATATCACAGGGTTTGCCAAGGTAATCAAAGGCACCCTCAACAAGGGCTTCCCTTGCTGAAGGCATGTCCCCGTGACCGGTCAGCATGATGACAGGCAGATTCGGTCTGATTTTTTTAATTGCTTTTAAGGCCTCATGTCCGTCCATGCCCGGCATTTTTATATCCAGAATCACAATATTTGGATTTTGATCTAATTTTTCAAGTGCATCCTCTCCGCTTTCAGCCAGAATGGTTTGGAACCCCTTTTTGGTAAGGATTTTTTTTGTTGTCTCCCGGAATCTTTTTTCATCATCCACCATCAACACTTTTATTTGTTTTTTCATTTTTATTGTCTCCTTATTGATCAATCCGAATCATAACCTGAAGGTCACACGTAACCTGAAGGTCACAAGTAAATGGGCATTCATAATATTTTATGCAAATCTTAGGGTTTGTCCTCTTAAACAACGAATGCCACAACCGCTGAATATATTAGAAAAAATTGAATCGTTATAGACAACAGCAGGATCAGCAATGCCTGTTGCCATGTAAACTTGCAGGTGTTTTTAAACCCCGTGTATATCAGCCACCATTTCCATGGTTCGCTAATCCATAGAAAAAAAGGCAGCCACGATATAAGAAGCGTCAACCCGGATGAAAATGCATACACACTGAAAATAACAGGAAAGGAAATACTTTTTCCTATGATTATGACCATTGCCAAATATCCTAAAACCGATGAAATAATCATTATCCCTATGGCATTAATAAAAAAAATGAATGCCATAATCCAGACAGGTTTTGAATAGGCCCCGGTTAAAAGGCTGGCAACAGCGAAAAAAATACTACAGATTGCTATAAACCCAAAGGATCTTTTTAATGTTGTTTCCCCGGCAAGTTCCTTGAAAAATTGTCCGGGTTCAATCAAAAGCTGGATCAGAGAATAAGAATAAAACTGCCAGGCTTTTAAAAGTGATTCCAACATAATCGCACTCCCCTTTGAATATCTCTATCTGAATCAATCATCTGCTCCAATCCTAGATTGCACCAAGTTTTACAAGTACACCCATCAGCAGCATAATGATGGTCATGAAAAAAAAGAATTTTTTCTCAGTTTTTTTGCTGAAAAATAGTTTCCCGTTTTCAGGTTTAATTTTTTTTTGGTCAGAATTTTTTATTTCTTGTTGTTTATTCATAACAGTATCCATTTAAGATGGGTTAAAATCCCGGCATTGTACCAAAACCTCTGAATGTCCAATAAATACCCGTCATAAAAAGTAAAACAACATTGGCAACAAAAAATATGGGGATTCCGACCCTTAAATAATCTTTGGGCTCAAGATATCCGCTGGCATATACAATTGCATTGGGCGGCGTTCCGATAATCAGGCAGTAGGCAAATGAGGATGCAATGGCTGTTGCCATGGTCATGAAGGGCAAATAAATGGTTCCAGGATGAACCATACCGGCCATATTCAGGGCAATGGGTCCAACAGAAGCTGCTGCAGGTCCGTCTGCCATGAGGTTGGTCAGGATGGATGTCAGTCCGTTACTGACGATCATTAAGGGAAGACCCGCATCCATGCCGAATTGTGCTAAAAAATCGATTACAGATCTTGCCAGCCAGTAGGCAGCACCCGTCGAATCCAGTGTTCTTCCAAAGATAATGGCACCTGCATAAAGCCAGACAACCCCCCAATCCACTCTTTCCTGGTAATCCCGCCAGTTGACAACCCCGGTTAAAATATAGGCAATGGCTCCGGCCACTGCAATGACTCCGATGCCCAGTCGGATGGGATAAATGCCCATATTGAAAAAGGCTTTTTCCGTAAACCAGCCAAACACCATAATGACAAAGATTATCAAAGCCCATATCTGCTTTCTGTTCCATCCTCCCATTTTATCAATTTCCATCTTTAACTGATCCATGGCAGGTGCCAGGGAGACGATTTTAGGCCTGAAGCGTAAATTGGTGATAAACCAGGTAATGGGAATCATGACAATTACAAAGGGGAAACAATACGTAACCCACTGGAAATATCCGATGTCAACCCCGAACATATCCGTGAGATAGGTCATCATGATCACATTCCTGGCTCCGCCGGAAGGTGCTCCCGGCCCACCGATATTGCAGGCCATGGCAATACTGATCATTAAAAGTTTTGCAAGCTCCTTGTCTTCGGGTATTTCATTGGTCAGGCTGTTCTGGTATAACAGCATGCCAATGGGAAGAAACATGGCAGCCAGAGCATGATCTGAGATAAATGCTGCCAAAGGTGCTATGATCAAAAAGAAAATCAGGGTGATCCATTTGGTATTGGGAACGGCCAGTTTTTTGAATATCATCAGACAGACTCTTTTATCCACACCTGTTTTGACAAAGGCTGCAGCAAACATAAGGCTTCCCATGATAAACCAGCAGGCATCACTCCAATAAAGCATGGCCACTTCATTTCTAGAAATCACCCCGGTAAAAACAAGGATCAGACCGATGCAAAAGGCAACTGCCGGAAGGGGGATGCACTCTGTTAAAAAGCAGACCACAACAAACAGTCCCATGGCAATTGCAACTTTTATCTGCCAGGCACCTTTGTCAGCAGCTTTTTTATCCTTGCCTGTCAGGTCTTCATATTTTAGCCTTTGTTTTCTAACATTTAGTGCATTTTCCATGACAACCAGAAAATTGTTTTCAGCTACATTGGTTTTTATATATTCATGGGCCTTGTTAAAGTTTTGTTGGTTGGTCCCCATTTTGTATTTTTTACACCAACTGATATCCCGTTTTAAAAACCGATCTTTTTGCAAGGCCCCTAACCGCATGTTCTGTTCCATCATTTTAGCGGTGAGAAGTTGCCATTGCTCAGCATCAGAGCTGTTTGTACCAAACAGCTCTCTTGTGATATGGTTCACAACGGCTTTGGGTCCGACCTTAAATTCAGTACCGACATCCTTCATCCCGTATGGGGTCGGCATTAGTAGAACTGCAAATAAAAGGACAACGGGAATTATAAAAATTTTCCAGTTTATATATTTATCATATCCAGTTGCCTGTTTTTCTTTTTTCATTTATCAACCTCCCAATATCAATAAAATCTATTCGTCATCGTCTTTGAGAATTTCGCGGGGGGATCTCATATATTTTTTGGTTTGAGCAATTCTAATTTTATCTTCAAGCCGTTGCCGTTTTTCAAATGCCTTTTCCGCCTTTTCCATAATTTCATCAATATCAGCAGGTTTCATGAGATAATCGTTAGCTCCTGATTTTAGACCGTTTATGGCTGAGTCCAAACTGGCATGACCCGTGAGCATAATGACTTCCACCAGGGGATAAAGGGTCTTGATTGCCTTTAATGTCTGATTGCCGTCCATTTCGGGCATCTTGACATCGAGAATGACCACGTGAATATTTTGAGGTTTTAATTTTTCAAGAGCTTCCTTACCGCTTTGGGCCGTTAAGACTTCAAATCCTTTTTTTTCAATCAGTTTTTTGGTTGTTTTAAGATAACGCTCTTCATCATCAACCAGCATAATTCTCATCTTTTCCACAGCTAATCTCCCTAATTTTTGTTAATTTACGGCCGGCAGACGGATAACAAAGGTAGTGCCGGCATTAAGTTCACTTATTACTTCCATGGTCCCTCCAAAATTTTCTATAATTCCGAAACAAACACAAAGCCCGAGTCCGGTTCCTTTGCCCACGGGCTTTGTGGTAAAAAATGGAGAAAATATTTTTTCAAGATTTTCAGGACGTATACCTGTTCCGTTGTCTGTTATTTTTATCTCAAGGAAATTATCTTCCTTTTTATAGGACTCGATTGTAAGTATTCCTCCCGAGACCCCATGCCGGTCTCCAATGGCGTCCATGGCATTATTGAAAAGATTGAGCATCACCTGCTGAAACTGAGATGGATCGCCCATGAATGCAAAAGAATTTTCTGAAAACTGTTTTATAATTTTTATGCCGCTGACCCAGGCCTTTTTTTCAATCATATGAACAATCTCGGGTATAACATGACATGGATTCAATACTTGATGTTTTGTCTCATTTTTTCGTCCAAACTTTAAAATGTCATGGGTGATTTGCGCGCATCGGTTTACCTGAAGTTTTATCTGGTCCAATGAATCCATGATTTCGATCATATCTTCATCTTTTTGTGCACCAGATTTGTCGGCTATATCTTCCAGCAGGATTTTTATAAGGGCATGCTCACTTTTAATAATTTGAAGGGGGTTGTTTATTTCATGGGCGAACCCGGCTGCCATCTCCCCGATTTCCGCCAATTGGGTTGCCCGAATCAACTGGTGGCCCAGACTTTTTTTTTCCTGCCCCAGGTGTTCGATTTTTTTTGCAATACGTTCGGTTATATAGATGGCCATGATGACAATGACTGCCCCACCAATGATCATGATGATTAAACTGATATATATCGCTGAATAAAGAGATTTATAAGCATCCTGTTTTTCCTGTCTGACCACGAGAAGCCAGTCCCCGTTTTTAAGCCAGGCAGTTGCATACAAATACGTGTACTTTAAAGGATTTGATTTAATAAAAGTTTGAATACCGTCCCCCAGTGATGGGAAATCAGAATACTCAGAATCTTGATCCATGACTCTAAAACCCCCGGAACGCCGTTTGGTTTGCGAAATTCCTTTTTTGTTCAGGATGTAGGATTCCCCAGTTCTTCCGATTCTCACTTTTGATACCAGCCTGTCAAAAAACAAGGTGTCAATGGTTGCCCTTAATGCCCAGGTTTTATCCCCACTGCCCTGTTTTACCGCAATAACAAAGTGGGGTACGTTTCTGTACCCCAGAAAAATATCGCTGATATATGTCCCATTTAACATGACTTGCTTAAACCACAATTCGTCTTTATATTTTTTCCCTTTCAGCTGATACTTGCCGGAATACCTTACAAGGACCCCCTTGGAATCAAATAGCCCCAAATCAATAAATGCACCGGATCGGTTCTTTAGGTTTCCAAATATCGTGTCAATGGAATTTTTTTGATTTATTTTTTCAAAGCCAAAGGTGTTTGTAATGAGCTCAAGATCAGATTTACGTTCCATCAAAAAGGATTCGATCATATCGCGATGGTCCCCTACTATACGCCTTAAACTGTTTGTAGTATTATATTCAATGGCCGTGGTGAAAAAATAATAGCTCACACCAATCGCCAGAACAAAAGGGATAAATGGAATGATTATCATATTGGTTAAAATGGATCGTTTAACCGTTTCTCCTTTTTCTGTATGGTTTATTTTTTTTTTATCCATCATGCGCATAAGCCCTTAAATTTATGTGAACCATCTATTCCAATGTTTGAAAATCCTTTAAGAGCAACTATGATGCCGTCTGAGTTCTAAAAAGCTATAAAATATATAACTTACTGAAATGATAAAATATTTGGTATTTTACAATTTGAAGAAAAAAATTTAATTATCAGGTGATTGTCAGCTTTTTTTTCAGATTGCAAAACAATGAAACACAAGGGCGAAGCTGAAAATAATATCGTGTCCCCGGAATTCCAAAAAAGTACTATTTGGGGAATTTGTTAATATTAACATTTTCCCCAAATAGTCGGGTATAGCGAAAATTCAATATCAACCCTTAGTCATTTGCTAATATTAGTGATTTTTATAAAAAGTAGAATGTCTTTGCGATGGGTGAAATTTTCTTCAAACACAAAATGTTGAAAAAATGCAATATTATGCTATGCTTTGGGCTGAAGCAATTATGAACTGTGCTAATTAACAACAAAATAGCATGTTTTTGACATTGCGAGTAATCATTGAAATACCAGTTATCCCATGCCCGCAATCCCCAGTTCAAAGCCTTAAATCTTTCCTGGTCTGTTTTTTCTTGATGAATAACAGACCATACCAGAGGCTGTGGAGCACTATATTTTTGAGCAATATCAGGGATAGAAGTTCCGCTTTTAAAATCCTGATGAATGTTGTTAAAAAGCCCCTGAGTTTTTTTGGCATATTTTGAAATAGTTTCCCTGTGGATATTTAAACGCTGGGCAATACGAACAAGGGGGATGCCAAGACGGGTCATCACTGCGATCTTAATTTGTGTGGGAAATTCGCGTTGAGCCGTGTCTATTTTTTGTTGATTCTTTAGATTTGTTTTTTCTATATCTTCTGCAAATGCCTGGATTTCTCTTGCGCTGAATTCATTTAGTGAAGGTGTTGTTAAAAGATGATTGTTCTGATCTTTTAACGGGAGGCAACCTTTTTGGGTGACATCTTGAAAAACCCTGTCAGATACCTGTTCAAGTCTTGCCAGCGCTTTTGTCTGCACCTTGTTCAGGCTGTGTTTTACAGATGCTTTTTGAACTTTTGAGGGAATGTCGGTTAATAAAATTAAGTCGTTCATCAAAAAAGACTGCCATTTCAATGGTTTAGGCAGGTTTTTGAAGATTGCCTCTACCTGTTGAATAAATTTATTCAACAATGCCTCCGCTTCATTAGAAACCTGTATGGATTCTATAATTGGCAAATAATGCTATGATTTTTTTTAGCATAGGTAAAACAAG
>JABIYQ010000418.1 GCA_018702715.1 Desulfobacula sp.
ACTAAAGAGAATGGAGACTATTGAAAAAAGTATTTCAGGCTTTAAGAAAGAATCTGTTGCAACCGTTAAATCAAAACCTGCAGCTCCTGCAAAAGAAGCGATAAAAAAGGGTTTGTTTCATACCATTAAAAAAGGGGAAACCCTTTACAGTATCAGTAAAAAATATAATACCGATGTAGAAACCTTACGAAAGTTGAACAAACTTTCTGTCAATGCTACGATTTTTAAAGGAAATAAAATTTTCGTCCGGTAATCGTTATTTTCAAATTTTTTTTAGTGTGCTTTAATTAAAAATGATTATTTTATACCTAATCTTTTTTGAGCTTAATTTTTGTTATCCAGAAACCCCAATAGAATTAATAAATTTTTAGGGTGGTATAAATGGCTGGATTGGATCCTTTCATCGTCATTGTTTCTATAATACTTGCAGCATCTGTTTTTATGTTGACAACTGAAATGCTTTCAGTGGATAAAATAGCTGTCGGAATAATGGTTGCTCTCTCATTGACAGGCATATTGACACCAAAAGAGACAGTTGCCGGATTTTCAAATTCAGCAGTGATCACAGTTGGTTCAATGTTTTTAATCAGCCGGGGATTGATCCGAACCGGTGCTGTGGGGTTTATAACCGAGTTAGTCCTTAGATTGTCCCAAGGTAAAAAAGAACTGACTTTTATTCTGATCCTTGTCACTGTGGCATTTTCTTCAGCCTTCATAAACAATACACCTGTAGTCGTACTTTTTATTCCAATTGTTATGGGGCTGAGCTGTGAATGCGATTTTTCACCTTCCAAAATGCTGATCCCTTTATCCTATGTTTCAATTCTTGCAGGCACATGTACATTAATTGGTACTTCCACAAATATTATTGTCAGTGACCTTTCTGCTGCCTATGGTTTTGATAATCTGTCCATGTTTGAATTAAGCAGTCTTGGAGTTCCTGTTGCCATCATTGGAATGGTGTTTCTTTATTTTGCCTCTCCCATCATAATGCCGGAAAGAACAGCCCCGGTTTGTGAATTGGATGAAACAAAGGAAAAAAGATATATTGCAGAATTGATTGTACCAAAAAACAGTCGTCTAATTAAAGAAGAGGATATTTATTTGTATGCCCAGCAGTCTTTGGGCTTGACTCTGATCGAAATTTTCAGGAATGAGGATATTATTGATCCGGTCAGAGACAAGGTAAGCTGCCGGCAAAATGATATCCTGCTGGTTAAGGGAGGTGCGGAAGATTTATTGTCCATTCTTAAAAATGAAATTCTGGAACTGCCCCATGGCGCCAAAGAGGTAAAATTCGGATCAGATCTTGAAGAAAATCTTATTGTGGAGCTTATTGTACCGCCTTTGTCAAACCTTTTGCATGAACATCTTTTATCCACTGAGCTCCAGGATGATTCTCAAATTCAGATCATTGCCATTCGAAGTAGGCGGCATCATTATTCCAATCGAAAGATTCAGCAGGTGAGACTTAAAGTCGGTGATATCATCCTGATCTGCTGTCCGAGAAAAAAACTGGATAAAATACGGCGCGGAACAGATTTCATAATTATTGAAGATATACACCATGCCATCATTGACAAGGAAAAGGCAAAGATGGCCATTGCCATTTTTTGCACAGTTGTGATTGCTGCCTCGCTGGGGCTTGCAGATATAATGGTCTGTGCTTTAACCGGTGTTTTTTTGATGGCCCTGACAAAGGTTTTGCGTCTTAAAGATGCCTACCGATCACTGGAAGCAGAGGTGCTTTTATTGATCGTAGGCACCATTGCACTTGGGGTGGCCATGGAAAAAACCGGTGCAACAAAACTGTATGCAGATTTTTTCATTGGAATGTTCCAGGGCCTTGGACCTTCTTATGTCTTGGCAGGGATTATCCTTTTAACCAGTATCTGCACACACGTTTTAAGTAATAATGCAACGGCGGTTCTCCTGGTTCCAATAGCAATATCCACGGCAGTTTCGCTGGGGGTCAATCCAAAACCATTTATTATCGGTATCTGTTTTGGTGCCAGTGCCTGCTTTGCAAGTCCCATAGGCTACCAGACCAATCTTCTGGTATATGGTCCAGGTCGCTACCGGTTCCTTGATTATCTCAAATTAGGCATTCCACTCAACATCCTGGTAATTGTCATGGGATCAATTTTTATTCCATGGATCTGGGAGTTCTGACTTTTAAGTACTTTCAAGTTTTCGGTTAGGACCGCAAATGAAATAAGTTGAGCAGCCAAAAGACAAGCAATTTTGTTCAAGTTATAAACTTTGCGGTTTTTATAAATGGGGGGTTATATTTCCAATCCAATTTTATAGCCTTGGTGGACAGCATCAAAAGCAGTGGAAACATTTTTTGCATCTCCTGCAATCCTGTATTCAACACCCATTTTTTCAAGCTCGGGTTCAAGGGGATTGTATGACACTGAACCTGCTGCAACAACCACAGTATCAGCTTGGATTTCATGAATAATACCACCATCCTGTTCAATTTCAATATTTAGACCTTTAGGCGTAATCTCTATTACTTTGCTTTTGGTCATGGTTTTTACATTATACCTGTCAAGATCCTGCATCATGCCCCATTTGGTTGATTTCCCGATATCTTTACCCATTTTGTCCAGCATTTCAATTAGGGTGATCTCTTTTGTGCCCCGGGTTGCCATTTCAAAAAGTGTCTCAGGGTCTTCTGCTCTATTAACAAGAAGAAATTTTATGGCTTTGGCTGATAGGGTCCCTTTTTCGGCGAGAAAGAGTGCCGTTTCCACACCAACTGCTCCGCCACCGATGATGGCAATTTTTTTGCCTGTAAATACTTTGTCCTGTAAGACATCCCATGATTCCACAACATGGGGAAGGTCTATCCCCGGAATAGATGGAGTCAAAGGTTTAGCACCGGTTGCAAGTATGATTATGTCCGGTTTTTCTTTTTTTATGAGTTCCGGGGTTACTTTGGTTTTTAAAATAATGGGTATTTTTTTCACACCAATCTGGGTTTTGAGATCTTCAGCAAGCTGAGCAAATTCTTCTCGCCCAGGAGGACAGGCGGCAAGGTAAAGTTGTCCCCCAGACCTGGCCTGGCTTTCATAAATTGTCACATCATGGCCCCGTGAGTGAGCTGTGAGAGCAGCTGTCATTCCTGCAGGCCCGGCTCCTGCCACAAGAATTTTTTTAGGGGATGCACTCTTTTTAACAGGTTTTGTTCCTTCAAACCCTGCTAAAGGATTGCAAAGACATTCAACATGTTTTAATTTGAAAAGGTTATCAAAGCACCCCTGAGCACAGGCAATGCAATGCATAATTTCTTTTTCTTTTCCAAGTCTTGTTTTTTCAGGGAGAATAGGATCAGCAATGAGGCTGCGGCCCATGGCCACCATGTCGCACATGCCGTCATCCAGCATCTGTCTTGCAGTTTTAGGATCATTAATCCTGTGGCTTGCAATAACCGGCACATTTACTTTTTCTTTGATCCCCCTGGCAAGGTATGAAAAAGCTCCCCTTGGTACGCAGGTTACAATTTGAGGCACCCTTGCCTCGTGCCATCCCACATTAATACAAAGAGCATCAACCGGACCTTCTGACAGGGCTTCGGCATATTTTTGAAGTTCAGCTCTTGAGTTTCCATCGGGCATAAAATCATTGCCGTTCATCCTGACGATCAAGGGGAAATCTTTCCCTATTGCATCCCGGACTGCTTTTACAATCTCAAGTCCGAATCTCATC
>JABIYQ010000351.1 GCA_018702715.1 Desulfobacula sp.
GTTTTACCCCTTAGAGTGGGCACTTTTTTTACCGGTCTTTCTGAAATTTCCTTCATTCCAAGTGCTGTATCAAGGATCATTGAAATTTCTTTGGGTTCCAGAGATTCAATATCAAGAATATCTTTTTTGGTAAACCTCATTTTCCTGCCTTATCTTAATATATCGCCAATTCTGCTCCACCTGACACTCGCCCATAAGGGCACTAACTTATCTTTATTCCAAGACCAATAAATAATAATTGCTTTACCCTTAATCGCCTTGCGGTCAACAAAGCCCCAAAATCTACTGTCATGACTGTTATCCCTGTTATCACCCATTACAAATAATTTTTTTTGAGGAACTTTGATTTTTTTTAAATTGTCCCTGCGAACCCTGTTCGGATCAGGATAATGGGGTGAGTATACTATGCTGTCTTCATAAATCGCATATTTTTCACCTTCAACCAATTTATCATTTACATAAAGTTTTTTATCAATGAGTTCTAATGTGTCGCCTCCTGTGGCTACCACCCGTTTTATAAAGTCTTTAGACGGATCTTTTGGAAATTTGAAGACAACAATATCACCTTTTTGTGGATCTTTCACCGGAATAAGGGTTTTTCCACCTGTGAACGGAATCTTTATGCCATATATAAATTTATTAACCAGAATCTGATCGCCGATTTGAAGCGTTTCCAGCATGGAGCCGGATGGAATTTTAAATGCTTGAATAATAAATGTCCTGATAAACATGGCAATAATAATTGCGATAATAATTGCCTCTGTATTTTCCCGCAAAGAACTCTTTGGTTTCTTTTCTGTCATTTTTTTTCCTTATCGATTAATCTAATAGAACATGTGCTGAGGTTGACTTAAAAAGAACTTTGCTTTTTGTATTGATTTCTTTAAAATATCAGCTATTTTTCGAGCCTTAACCATGCTTGATAAAGGAACTGTTGGAATTTTTTTGCCTTTAATCATAATGGAACCGCTTTTCAGTTCAGCATAGCTTACCTGTCCATAGGATCTTGAAATACCTTCTGGATAATCATAGGCGTAATCAACGATTTGGGTAAACAATTCATCATCGGAAACCGACGTGAATTTAAGGATTTCCTCATTTAAAATGGGAATCGGAATTCCAAAACCAACGGACAGTGAGCATCCATAACCACGTATACTTTGTCCCACAAGCCATTCAGGAGACATTTCTTTTAAATCTCCTATCACAGAAAGAGTCCCTGCCGGGGCAAGGGGTACACCGTTTAATCCTCTTTCAACCTGATTTTTATGCTGAGTCCCGGTCCAGGTTACATATCCTTGTGCTCCACCTAAAAAAATTCTTGTTCCCACACCTATAGTTTTTAAATATGGATCATTTAACAAAGGACTCAGCACACCTGCTGATGAATAATTGGCATTACCCATACCTTGTTTTAATGTTCCCATATAGGTATATTTTGTTTTATCGGATTTATTAATGGCGCAATTATAATTTTGATATGCATTTCGAGGATTACACAACATTGCATTGGGTAATTCTTTCAATGTTACCAATTTTTCTATTTCTCTATTGGGATAACAGTCTGTACCATAACTTTGTGCCCTTATGTGGACCTGTTTGCCGGCAACCAGGTCCTGGATTACATGACCACCGCCATAATTGAATTCACCTGGATGGCGTTTGTTTAAAGGATCATCTTCACAGGTCTGGGTTGCGCCAAGATAACAGTCCACTGCTGCCACACCTGAATACGCCTGTACATTGTTGATCCAGGTTTTCGTTGTCCTTACCAGAGGTTTGGACTGACCGATATTAATAAAAGCTCCGGAAGAGCACATAGGGGCAAAAGTTCCTGTGGTCACCACATCAATTTTTTTTGCAGCCTCAACCACCCCTTCTTTTTTCGCAATATCAACAATTTCTTCTGCAGTAACAACCACAGCCTGACCCTTGGCAATTTTTTTATTTATCTGTTCAATCGTTTTGTTAACTTTATGCTCATTCATAACAACCCTTTGCGATCTTAGGAATATGTTTTACTTATGTCCCTTCAATTACATTTGCTTCACAAAATCTATCTTTGATGTAATATTATTTTTAATCCATGAGGCATCCCACCATTCCACAGGATTCACAAAAACATTATGAACAATCATTGAAAAATGAAGATGGTCACCCCCGGCCAATCCTGTCAGACCCGTAAAACCTATACCATCACCTTTTTTAAGCACATCTCCTTTGTTTACTGAAATTTGATTTAGATGTGAATAAAGGCTGCAAAGCCCAAATCCATGATCTATTATCACAGTATTGCCAAAGATACCTACTTCTTGTGCTAAAATCACTTTGCCTGAATTAGCAGCTTTTAAAGGTGCATTAGCTGTTGAAGCAAGATCAATTCCCAGGTGGACTGCCCTGTCGATCTCCTTACCCTTATATTTATAAATTCTACGATCAGCAAATCCTGCTCTCCTTGCAGACCCCCTAAGCCTTGAAAACTTTCCATCCCAATACTTTTTGTTTTCCGAAATTTGAGGAGTGGTTAATATTTTTTCAACATTTTTTTTTCTAATTTCACCATTGATGTGTAAAAATTTTTTGAGCAGAGGATTTTTTTCTCCTTGGAAAGATCCATTTTTCACACCCACATCAAAAGTTGATACCTTTTGTTCAAGAAATCGATCAGAAATATTTAAAATGTCACTTTTAAAGTTTTTATCCCTTATATAATGATGGAACCCTCTTTTTGTACTATTGCCTGCCATATCTTCTGCGACTACAGATATTTGACTTCCCGGTCCCTGTAGGTGATTTAATGCAAAAAAAGCAGCATAAATATCTTTGTCATCAAAAAGGCCGGGATATCCCGGGAAAAAATTTTCTCCTACTTTAACACCACTTTTTATATTTTCTTCAAAGAGTTTGTAAATAACAAGGGCACTTCCCCCTCGTTCAATATTATGACGTTTGGTTAAAATGCTAACTTTAGGGGGTTTTGAATCAATAATAACTTTTTTTTCAATATAGGAGATATTACCTTTGTTCAAACCTCTCCATGAATAATCGGAAACCATTATTCTAATAACAGCATCACCATCAATCATCCCATATTTCCAGGAATGAACAGGTATGATAAAAGAATCTTTTAACGTTTTTGAGCCGGAAACCACTCCTAAAAAACCTGTGGATTCATATTTCTTCTCAAGCAGTATTTTTTCTTTTCCCTGCTGCATGATAGATACCATTATTTTACGCAGACCCGTTTTATGGTCTGATACTTTAAGAGATATCTCATAAGTTTTTTTCAAATATAAAGACGGCAGTGTCATATCAACAACAGGTTTTTTGCCTTCAAATTTAAATACAAACATCCAGATAACCGGGATTAAAACTATAAGAACGAGGGTTAAAAAGACAACTCTTTTCATCAATAATACCTATTTTTTCAGGAGGTTAGTATATTCTCAAATAAAATTAGAATAAAATAGCAGCTATAGTCGAACTTATCAAGTAATTTTCCATTCTTGACTTTTTGAGTCTCAAAATATAATTTGACCTCAAAACCTTATATTTAGGACTCTTTTATGAATAATTTTTTCTTTGATTTATTGGACAGACCCAAACCTGTATTTTTTCTAATTTCAGGCCCCTGTGTTATCGAAAACTATGAAACCACATATAAAATTGCAGATCATTTAAAAAAAGTTACACATCTGCTTGATATTCCTTTTATTTTCAAGGCCTCTTTTGACAAAGCAAATAGGACATCCATTCAATCTTTCAGAGGGCCCGGATTTGATGATGGTTTAAACATTCTCGGCACTATTAAAAAAGAATTAAATATTCCGATTATTTCAGACATCCACTTGCCTGATCAAGCTAAAAAGGCAGCCCAAGTTCTTGATATCATACAAATTCCGGCATTTTTATGCAGACAAACCGATTTGATAATGGCTGCCTGCAATACAGGCAAACCAGTCAACATTAAAAAAGGGCAGTTTTTATCCCCAAAAGAATGCCGTAATATTCTTAACAAGGCAAAAGAATCCGGTAATACAAATATTTGTATCACTGAAAGAGGTTCGTCCTTTGGGTATAATAATCTTGTTGTGGATTTTCGATCAATCCCTATCATTAAGAATTTAGGCGTGCCTATAGTATTTGATGCCACACACAGTGTTCAACTCCCGGGAGGTGCCTTAGACTCTTCTGCCGGTGAACGTCAATTTGTTCCCACTCTGTCAAAAGCCGCCATTGCCGCAGGAGCAGACGGGTTATTTATTGAAACTCATCCAGATCCTGAAAAAGCCCTTTGTGACGGTCCAAATTCCTTGCCGCTAAATGATATAAAAGATTTTTTATCCACACTTTTGAAGATAAAAAAAGCGGTTGGATAAATGCTATGAAAACAAAACTTGCAAGTATTGAACTCTTGCTTTTAGATGTAGATGGTGTCCTAACCGATGGTGGTATCACCTATTCAGACTCTGGAGACCAGATAAAAACTTTTAATTCAAGGGACGGATTTGGAATAAGACTTTTAATGGATTCAGGCATAGGGGTGGGTATTATTACCGGCCGCAAATCAAAGGCCTTGGGATTGAGGTGTGAAAATATTGGCATCACCCTATTGTTTGATGGAATAAAAGACAAATCAAAAGCCCTTGACAAGATAATCTCACAGACAGGAATAATGCCGGAACAAATTGCCTTTGCCGGAGATGATCTTATGGATCTTCCTGTCATAAAAAGGGTTGGTATTTCTTTTTGTGTTCCTGACGCATGTCAGGAAGTTAAAGACCATTCAGACATTATCACAAACCAAAAAGGGGGTCATGGAGCTGTAAGAGAAATCTGTGAAAGTATCTTGAAAGCAAAAGATTTATGGGATGCTATCCTGAATCAATACCTGCCATGACAAAATCTTTAAAACAAAAACTGACTATCCCTTTGATTGGATTATTGATAATGATGATGATCATCATCATATGTTTTTTTTATTTTAATAAATTTTTAACTGCCCCACTAAAATTTCATGACGTTAAAATTGACACCAAAGCCACTTTAAAATTAAATGCCATAAAACAGATTTCAAAAAAAAATGGGGTTAAAGAATGGGAATTAAAAGCCAGTACTGCTACACTTTTAAAAGATGAAGACAAGGCAATTCTCATTGATGTATCCGTATTTTTTTTCACAACAGATAACAAAAAAATTCATTTGACATCCCAAAAAGGCATTATGAATACAAAGACCCATGACATGGTATTTTCAGACAATGTGGTTATAACCCATGATACTTCTATCCTGAGAACTGACAAGTTGCATTATAACAAAAAAGAACATATAATATATTCTAATACCCACGTGAGGCTTGAAAAGAAAGATTCCATCATTGAAGCAGATTCAATGATAACAAAATTAAATGAGAGTATAACAATTTTAAAGGGACATGTCAGGGGAAATTTCAGTGAAAACTTTGATATTCAATAAACCAGCGTTTAGTTTTTTATTTTTCCTTAGTTTTGTTTGTTTTACATTCTTTTGGCAAATAGCAGCAACTGAGGCAAAAACCCAAACCCCGGCAGGAGAACTTCCCCTGCATATTGTATCAGACAAAATGGTTGCTCAAAAGGACACATCCATGGTCGAGTTTATGGGAAATGTCAAAGCAACCAGAGCAGATTCCATCGTTTTTGCAGATTCCATTAAAATCTACTATATTGATGATAATAAAGATAAAGGCAGCGACGCTCAAAGTAATGTAAAAAAAATTGTTTCAACGGGAAATGTCAAATACGTGGATGGAGACCGAAAAGCATTTGCCGACAAAGCGGTCTTTACAACAAAAGACGAAAAATTGATTCTTACAGGCAAATCTCCAAAACTAATAACAGGTTCAAGTTTTGTGACAGGTAAAAAAATCACCTTTTTTAGACTACAAGATAAAGTCATAGTAGAAAGCGAAGGCTCAAAAAGAGTTGAAGCACTTTTTAATCCTGAAGATAATATCACTAAAAAACAATAATGATACAACTTGTACTTAAAAATCTTGTAAAAATCTATGATGGCAAAAAAGTCGTAAATGATGTCAACCTCATCGTGAAACAAGGGCAGGTAACAGGTCTTTTAGGCCCAAACGGTGCAGGGAAAACAACAACGTTCTATATGATAGTTGGGTTGATAAAACCTGACAATGGAATAGTTCTGATAGATAAAGAAGATATTACCGGGCACCCCATGTATATCCGGGCCAGAAAAGGAATTGGCTATCTTCCCCAGGAATCAAGCATTTTTAAAAAACTGACGGTACAACAGAATATCACTGCCATACTTGAGGTGTTGCCTAACCTGAAGGTCACACTCAAAAATGGATCTAATATTAAACAAAAAGCCATGGATCTGATGAAAGAACTGGGTATCAGCAAGCTGGCAAATCAAAAAGCCAATTCTCTCTCAGGGGGTGAAAGACGCCGCCTTGAAATTTCACGAGTCCTTGCCACGAATCCTTTGTTTATTCTTTTAGATGAACCCTTTGCCGGCATTGATCCTTTAGCCGTCATTGACATCCAGCAAATAATTTATCAGTTGACTAAAAAGGGTATTGGCGTTTTAATATCAGATCATAATGTGAGAGAAACCCTTGGGGTTTGCGATAATGCGTATATTATGAGCCAGGGCAAAGTTATTGAATCAGGAAATCCTGATAAAATTATTTCAAGTGACATAGCTAAAAAAATCTATTTGGGGGAAAATTTTAAATTATAATATGGAACTTGGATTACAACAAAGTCTAATATTAACGCAGCAACTTGTCATGACGCCTCAACTTCAGCAGGCTATAAAACTGCTTCAGTTGTCCCGCCTTGAGCTTGCAGAGATGATTCAACAGGAAATGGAACAAAATCCTGCGCTTGAAGAATCAGCAATAGATGAACTGTCTGACAAAAATATTACTGCTCTGGAAAGTAAAACCGAAACTCTTGAAAAAGAGACACCCATAAAAGAAATTACCATTGAAGAAAAAATAAGAACTGACACAGACTGGGAAAATTATATCAATGAATATAATTCCACAGGAAGAGTCTATACTGAATCAGAAAATACAGAAGCACCAAATTATGAAGCCTTTACGTCGGAGAAAAAGACCCTTAAGGATCACCTTCAATGGCAGTTGGGGCTTTATGGACTTAGTGAACAACAAGAAAAAATTGGTATAATGATGATAGGCAATCTGAACAAAGATGGATATCTTTGCAGTGATGTTGAAGAAATTGCCCAGGCTTGTAGCGCCGAAATAGAAATTGTTGAAAATGTACTTTCAGTTCTTCAGACCTTTGATCCACCTGGTATTTGTGCAAGAGACCTTTGTGAAACCTTGTTAATTCAGGTGCGACAGCTTGGTATTGACAATCCTATTATCACTGAAATTATAAAATATCATCTAAAAAACCTGGAAAACAGAAACAGTAAAAAAATTGCCAAGGCTTTAAAAATATCGACAGATGATGTCAGAGCAGCCGTTAATATCATCCAATATCTTGAACCCAAACCCGGTAGGAAATTTTCAACTGACGAGCCAGCCTATATTACCCCTGATATTTATGTTTACAAAGATGGGGATGGATTTAAAATTGTCATGAATGATGATGGACTGCCAAAATTAAAAATCAATCGATTTTATAAAGATGCTATTGCCAATGGCCGTAAGATTTCAAAGGATACAAAAAATTATCTTAATGAAAAAATGCAATCTGCATCTTGGCTTATAAAAAGCATACACCAGCGCCAGAAAACAATATATCTTGTCATGGAAAGTATCTTAAAATTTCAGAAAAAATTTTTTGAGAACGGTATTGCATATCTTAAACCACTAATTTTAAAAGATATTGCAGAAGATATTGAGATGCATGAGTCCACAATCAGCCGTGTGACAACTAATAAATATGCTTATACCCCCCAGGGACTTTTTGAGTTAAAATACTTTTTTAACTCATCCATAGAACGGACTGGCGGAGAATCAATGGCATCGGCAAGTGTAAAGGACAAAATAAGACTGTTGATAGAGAACGAAGATCATGAAAGTCCTTTAAGCGATGAAAAATTGTCCAGTATTCTTAAGGGCGCCAATATCCAGATAGCCAGGAGAACTGTCGCCAAATACAGGAAGGTACTCAACATACTTCCTTCTAATAAACGCAAACAGCTTTAAGGAGGTTCTTATGCAAACAATAGTTACTTTTAAAAAAATTGATACCTCTATTTCCTTAAAATCCTACGTCAAAAAAAAACTTGATAAATTTGATAAAATGCTTGACAGCCCTGCTGAAGCACATGTCGTTTTGTCGGTTGAAAAAATTAGACATATAGCCGAAATTACGTTGACTTGTGACAGATTAAAAATTCATGCTAAAGAAAATTCTGAAAATATGTATTCATCCATTGATGCCCTGATGGATAAGGTAAAAGTTCAAATCAAAAAGAATAAAGAGAAAGTTCGACGGCATATGTCGGGGAACAAACAGAGTATTAAAGATGACTCCACTCAAACAGATTTAGCCCAAGGAATTTCAGACAACCTGACCACAGACCAGATAATTATTGAAACAATTGACTATAAGCCTATGGATATTGACGATGCGGCAATTGAATTAGGGTCAGGCAAACAATCTTTTTTTGTTTTCAACAATGCCCGGACCCAGCAGGTCAATGTCATATACAAACACAATAATGGTAAGCTGGGACTAATCCAGCCCAGAGGATAATGTATTAAATGAGAATCAGTCAACTTCTTAGTAAAAGATCTATTATTGCAAACCTTAACGCCCAAGACAAAAAAGGCGTCATTGATGAACTTGCCTTGGCAGTTTCAAAAACAACAAAAGTACCAGTAAAGGAACTTGCCACTGTTCTTCTGGAAAGAGAACAATTAGGCAGCACGGGTATTGGTGGTGGAATAGCCATACCCCATGGCAAGCTTGACTCAGTACATTCTATTATTGTTGGTTTCGGGCTTAGCCGCAAAGGGGTTGAATATGAATCTCTTGACAATAAACCAGTCCATATTTTTTTCCTGTTATTGACCCCGGAGAACTCTACTGGAGGGCATCTTAAGGTTTTAGCTCAAATTTCCAAACTTTTAAAAATGGATCAATTTAAGAAAGGTTTAATCGCCGCCCAATCTGTTGATGATATATATGATATCATCATGGACCAGGATGAAGACTTTTAACCTAAAGGTCACACGGTATTAGAATGCAAAAAGTATATATCATAACCGGTCTTTCCGGTTCTGGAAAAACAACAACCATTCAAGCATTTGAAGATGCTTTCTTTTATTGTGTCGATAATATGCCCCTGGAACTTTTGCCAAAATTTTTGGATCTACCGTTAAAAGAGAGCCCTGATATAAAAGGACTTGCCTTTGTAATGGATATGAGGAGTAAAAACTTTATATCAAATTATGCAGCAGGCATCTGCTCAATTGAAGCATTAGGCATATCTGTTCAAATCATATTTCTTGAAGCAGATGTTGACACTTTGTTAAAAAGATTTAGCCAGACCAGACGACAACATCCTGTTTCAAATGAAAAAAGTCTTTTGGATAATATAAAACTTGAAAAAAAAATGATGTTGCCAATTAAACAAACCGCTCATCATATTATCAATACGACAGGATACAATGTCCATCAACTCAAATCCCGAATCCTTGATCTGGTTCATGATGGGGATAAATCCATCAGTTTAACAAAAATTAATATTATCTCTTTTGGATTCAAATACGGCATTCCAAATGATGCTGATCTTGTTGTGGATATGAGATTCTTATCAAACCCTTATTTTATAGAAAATCTTAAAAACCAGGATGGAGAATCTGAGGCTGTCAAACAATTTGTATTATCAAATAATGAAACCAAACTTTTCCTTGAAAAGTATTTAAACCTTCTTGATTATTTAATCCCTTTATACAAAAGAGAGAATAAGGCATATCTGACCTTTGCCATTGGTTGTACAGGCGGCCGGCATAGAAGTGTGACCATTGCAAGAAGGATTTTTGAACATCTTAATAAAAAAGGGCTTAATCCCGAGCTGATCCACAGAGATATTGACCGGGATTTAAAACAAATATGACAGGAATATTATTAGTCACCCATGCAAATTTAGGTAAAACACTGATTGAAACAATTGAATTCATTTTAGGAAAAAGCCAAGATAATCTTTCTTGTGTTTCGATTAATATTCAGGAAAATCCTGACACCTTGAGAAAAAAAATCAAGAAAGGAATCTCAAAAGTCACATCAGACAATGGCGTTATAATTTTGACGGATATGTTTGGCGGAACGCCTTCAAACTTAAGCTATTCCTTCTTAGAAGAAGGAAAAGTTGAAGTTATTTCCGGTGTTAACCTGCCTATCCTTTTAAAAGCGGTTACTGCAAGATCTAAAATGGATATGGAATCATTAGCCTTATCTCTTGTCGAACATGGGAAAAAAAGCATATCCCTTGCCAGCGGAATTTTAAAGGGAACAAAAAGAACATAGGAACGGGAATTAAATAAGTTGCCTATAATTAGCAGATGTTTTTGTCGTATTCAAGGCGCGAGGAGGAAGCATAACGAGCTATGTGCCCAACGAGGAACGCA
>JABIYQ010000535.1 GCA_018702715.1 Desulfobacula sp.
CAATTTCATGTGTGACTGCCCCAGGAGAACACAAGGGAATGACATCGCTGAAATAAAGCAAACCACAGTTACCATGGGATGCTCCTTCACCGATTTTACCTTTTTCAATGATTCTTACATTGGCACCTTTATCAATTAAATAATGAGCACAGGCAAGACCGATGACCCCGCCTCCAATTATGATGACTTCCTTATTTGATTCCATCTGTCTTTTCCTTTTGCGAACACATTATTGAATTGAGATTTAAAAATTAAGTTTATGATATTTCACTGATATTTTTGTCTATATTAAGAGTTGCCTATATTAAGAATGCCTCGGCAATAACGAATGCTTTTTTTAATGGTTTCAATCTCCAGGTTCAAGGCTGTTTTTTTGTCCTCTAGGCTTATCCCCATCTCCGTTTCGATATTGATCCGATTTGTGGGAGAGGTGTTTTTTATGAGCTCATACGCTTTTTTCATATCAATATCTCCCTCACCCACGGCAACTCCTTTTACCCTGAATCCATCCCTGCAGAAGTCAATGCGGTCATCCCTGAAGTGATTTGTAAATGCCTTGGGTGCAAGATTCTCAATCGCCTTCATGGGATCTTCTGCCATGTGCCAGGCATTTACAGTATCAATGCAGGCCCCGACAAAGGGATGATTCACTTCATTTAGTACCGTTAGAATTTCTTCTGAAAAACTGTCACAATGATTTTCAAGGGCCAGGCAGATGTCGTATTCTTTGGCCATTGCAGCATTTTCTTTTAATAGGCGGGTTGTTTTCTCCAAAAAGGGCATAACTTTGGGATGGAACCTGGAACCGGCCCGGGGCCGGGGTCGGGGTAAATCCATACTGACTTTTACCACATCTGCTCCCAAAAAATGAGCCGTATTCAACCCGTCTTTTAAATCGTGCTGAATGCCAATTCCAAAATTTCCTAGGTCAAGGGACATATTGTATTCCAGGTAAAGATTTTTTTCTTTTGCAGTCGCTCCCACTTCTTTGAGAAAAGAGGGTTCCAGATTTTCCAGGACCCCGTCATCCAGATGAAATCCATCCAAACCTAGTTCAATACCCAAATCAAAAACTTGAAACGTAGTCAATTGTCTTTCCCATGGAAGCTTAAATCCCGCCCATGCCTGACCGATCCCATGCAGATATAAACTGTATGTATGCAGTCCCAATAACATTTGATGGTTTTCTGTTTTATTTGTACCCATTTTTGGTCCTCTAAAATGCCTTTCTATTATTGCTTTTTTTTGACTTTTAAAGCCATCTTCCCCTATTTGTCCCTGCATTATTAGGAACCTTTGTTTTTGTCAAGAGAATCTGACAATAATTGAATAAATTAAATATTTAAAAAAGACTGAAATGACCCGCATAAGTTGCTACTTTCCATTATAGGTGAGTTATGGGAGAGGGTATATGAAATTTAGCCGGAATAATTCGGGAAAAGACGGAGATTGGTGGAAATCTATGATTGAAAAAGTGCCATGATCATATTGTGCTTCAAAGGTTTTTTCTGGACTGAGTCTTCAAAATACCGGTACACACCCCAATAATGCTGTAAAATAAGCCGTTTTCATAGACAAAAGACTTTCTTTTGCATATTAGAATTTTTTGGAAAAAGACAATACTCTTTGATTTTTTGTAATATCCAAGATTAAGCTTATATTTAAAGAAGCATATTTATGTCACCCTAGATAACGAAAGGTTTTATATGGAAGAGAATATATTTATTTACCGAATCGACAAATATGACAAAATTAGATACGTTAGTGATAATTGGCAAATTTTTGCAAACCAAAATGGATGGAATGGAGAAATCCGACCGGATGCTGTAATTGGAAAGTGGTTGTGGGATTTCATTCAAGGTGCTGAAACCCAGCATCTGTATGAAGAGCTTTTTCAAAAGGTACGAATCGGTAAAGCAATAGGACCCATACCGTTTAGATGCGATTCGCCTGATGAAAGAAGATATTTGGAGCTTCTTCTCAAACCAATGCCAGATAATAATATAGAAATACTAAGTACTATTGTTCGAACAGAGGATCGAGAATCTGTTAATGCACTGAAGGAAGATGAATGTTCTTCTCATGGATTTGTAAGAATATGTAGTATGTGTAAAAAAATCGATATCGACAAAGATAATTGGGTAGAATTGGAAGAGGGTCTATCATACTTGAAACTTTTCGAAGAACATGAAGTCCCCTGTTTGACTCATGGTCTTTGCTCTGCGTGTTATGAGGTTGCTATGTCCGATTTGGATTAATTAGTGATTCAAAAATTTATGAAGCTAAATATTAAAAATATATGATAACAAGAAAATGATTGGGTTTTTCAAAAACAGGAATATGGTTAACACCTACTACGGCAATGAAACCCCCCTGTATTTGATCATATCATCATCGATAATTCAAAAGATATGACAGTCTCTTAACGTATTATATATTATATCCGGACAAACCATTGGACAGGTCTTCGAAGCGATACGGGGTCGGGATATTTATTTAAATACCCGACCCTGAGCATGAATTGAGGCATCACACCTGCACCATGATTTTCTTTTATACTTTTCTGACCGTTTTTTTCTTCCAAAGTCTGGGTCATGGGATGAATACCGATCATTTTTCCCCGGGCTGTCAATGCCATCCTTTGAAATCTTCTGCCGGTTTCAATAAGATCTTTCACCGTATTCCCAACACTTGTGATGACGAGCCAGCCGGCTCCTTCCTTGACTTGCTCTCTTGTCTTTTCGATTCCTTTATCATTAAAGGCTTGGGTCATCACATCCTTATGGTCCATAAAATGGCGGACATACCACCCGGCAAGTCCCGTGATTTCCATTCCATCAGGGGTGAGGCCGTCCCGAAACTTTTTGGCCTCGCTGTCTTTCAACCGGATCCAGAACGCCAGTTCTTCCCTGGCTTTTTTATTATCCGCCTGAATCATGTAATTTTTCACTGCCGCTTTATTCATAAAATCAGCATGATCTGTTCCTCTTGGAAAATAAAAAAGATGACCGTCAACAGATTTTGAAAAATCATTTACATCGGATGACCTGAGTTCTTTTGACTGCAAATGGCTTTTCACGGTTCTTCGCATCACCATTCTCTGCAACGAGATATCCTTTGCCTTTGATTTTGACAGATGTATCTTTACCACATCCGGGTCAAATCGGTCTTTGGCAATCACTTTTGTTTCCACTGCATAGCCAAATTTACCAGCTGCCTGAACAAGGTTTTCAACAAAGGCACCAAGGGACAATAGGGTTTCCCGGTTCCTGTCATCAACCGTTTTAAGACATCGAGCCAGATTAGACCCGATAACCCAGTCCAGCCGACTGTTTATTTTTACAAACCAGGGCTGACTATTGTGGCCACTGGGGGCAAGTGATGCGTAATACAATATCTTATATCCATTCTTATCAAGCGGTTCCATGGCATGCCCCCCTGGGGTGTGATCACTGCCCATCAACTCGGATCGCAAATCCCGCCTGCATGCCGATAAAAACACTCCTGAACCTGCAACCAGAGTGGTCGCAGCTGCACTCATTTTAAGAAAATTTCTTCTATCCATGATCAATCCTCCAGAATATATTGTCACTCTACGGTGACTTTTTAAAATAAAAAAATATTTCTTATATTGTCTTTACAAGGCTGCTGCTTATTGCTGCAATTGCCTGTTCTATTCTTTTCCAGCCCTGGTCTGCACCAATTTCCATTCCACCGAATAGATCGATATTGTTGGACCGGATCACAAGGTAACTGATAGCGGCACCGATCAGCATGACAACAGCCTGCAGATCAATTCGGGCCTGATCTTTTATAAAAAACATTTGAAAAAATTCCATAACACTCTGTTCTCTGACCCTTTCGAGATCTTCCGTCAACTCATTGGTTTCAATCATTTCCCATGCCATAATCGCCTGGGTCAACGGCCTTTTTCGAAGGGCCCGGATAAAGTTGGATGCAAATTCAGACAATCTTTTTTCAAGGGGCAGCTGGGAAAATTTTTGCAGGTCACCACCTGCCATCTCTAAAGCAGACGGCCAGAAATCTCCTTCTTTTCCAAACGCGGCAATCAATCCCGGAAGTCCGCCAAAATACCGGTAAATCAAAACTTTATCAACGCCGGCTTCCCTCGCCACTGCGTTCACACCGATTCCCTTGAAGCCCTTTTTAGCCAGTAGACTGCCCACTGCACTAACCAGTCGTTTACTGGTAATCTGCTTATCCCGAATTTTCAATGTGTGTTTCTTTGGCATTGTTTGTCCTGTTTTTGGAATATTAACTCGCCTTACATATATCACCACGTGGTGACATATGTAAAGAGATTTTTTTGAATTCGCTTAAATCCGGAAATATTTAGTCAGAGATGACTAAAACAATCCAAAAAGCACTAAGGATTGAACATACACGATATCTGATAATATTTTTCACGATGTCATCCAAAGAGGTCTCATATCTTACCAACGCTTTCATGCTATAGGAGAAACCAGAAAATGAAAAAATAGTGGACCACAGCCTTTGGCCACATTGCATATGGAATATATGTGGATAAAAATTAAATTATGGCAATCTTTGATCTAAAAAGTGCACTTCAATCTCTAAACCAGTAGAGCTGTTTTTAGCAGAAATATTGCCATTACATCGGGCAAGCTGTTTTTTAACAATGGTTAATCCCAGGCCTGATCCTGGATTTTCATTGGTATCTATTCTTTGAAACGGCTCAAAAAGTTTTTTTAATTCCTGGGCATCAAGTTCCCGGTATGTATTTGTTATTTTAAAAATCAGGATATTCTTTTCTGTCTTTAAAGCTGCAAGTCTGATAACGCCTTTTTGTCCTGTGTATTTTACAGCATTATCAAACAGATTAGTAAGAATGGACGACACCATATTTTTGTCCATATTAAACATAAGGGAGGGATTGATATCTTTTTTTAATATCAGGTTTTTTTGTTTTAACAATGGCTCATATTTTCTTTCAATGCGGGTTAAAAGCGTTTCAAAGTCTAAGGGTTCAATGGTCATGGAAATTTGCTGGATATCCATCTTAGACAATTTTAAAATTTTATCAATTAACCGATCCAGTGTATCAATGTCCTGATCAATATTTTGAACATATCTTTTGATATCATTGCCCTTAATGGTATCCAGAACATCGGAATCAAGCCGGTCCTGGATCAATTCCTTAGACACACGGATTCGTGTCAAAGGGCTTCGAAGCTCATGGGAAATATTGGCAGTGAACGCTTTATTTCCCTTTATTATTTTTTCAAGCTTGTCCGCCATAAAATTAAATGAGTTTGCAAGCCCGGCTATTTCATCCCGGCCTTTGATATCTGTTCTGCAGTTTAGATTTCCATCGGCAAACTCAAGGGCAGCCTTATTGAGCTGATTGATCCTATGGGTTATGATCCTTGCCAGAGGTACAATGAGAATGGCAATGATCAGGCCGATAAATAAGAGCCCGAAAAGAAAAGCAGCTTCGGGTTTTCTCTCGTGCCCTTTAAAAAATCGGATATGAAAGGTGTAAGAATCTGCACCCATTTTAATGGGAATTTGCGCATAGTAGGAAGGCCCTCGTCCGGAAAGATGATATAATTTAATTCCATCCTTTAACACATCATGGGTTTCTGGGTTCTTCCTTTTGATATCAACAGGTGTTAAAAAGGTTTTAATGATGATGGATGTGTCTGGTGCGCTCACCCAGATTTTGACATTAAATAGATCGGCAAAGGTGAATAGCAGTTTTTTGATTTCATAGTTTTGTTCCAAAGAAATCGATGGATCATTATTAATTTTTTCCTGAACAACTTCTTTAAAAAGTAAAAGTTTGGCAATGGACTGCTTGTCTATGTAATGCTTAAAGGACCTCCCGGCCGTGGCAACAAACAGACCGAGGATCAGGATTTCAGTGATAAAAAGCACCCCAAAAAAGGAAAGCAGCAGTTTTACATAAAGGCTTTTAATCTTCATAAAGATTCCACAAACATATATCCCGTCCCCCAGATGGTTTTAATCCTTTTAGGGGAGGCGGGAACGGGTTCTATTTTAGATCTTAATTTGCTGATATGAATA
>JABIYQ010000595.1 GCA_018702715.1 Desulfobacula sp.
AACATATGAAGTTATGTTGAAAGTTCATATATTGGCAGTTATTAAATTGTGTCATGCGGTATTATCCAATATGATATCAAAGGAGAAAGGGATAATTATAAATGTTGCCTCATTAGGTGCTTTTTTCCCGCTTCCTATAAATGCAGTGTACTCTGCATCTAAATCTTTTATAAAAATATTTACAGAATCAATTTATTTAGAACTTCAAGGAACAGGTGTGAAAGTTCAAGCATTATGCCCGGGAATGACAATAACAGACTTCCATGGAAAAATGGGATTTAAAAAAGACACATATTACAAAGACAAAGGATTGATGAAGGCAATGACCCCGGAAGAAGTGGTTGAGATATCATTACAATACTTAAAAAAAAATAAAGTCCTTTGCATTCCTGGTCGGTATAGACAATTATTAGGTTTTTTACTCAGGTTTTTGCCTTCAAAGGTGATATATAAGATGGTTTCTTCTGTAATGCACAAATAAAAATATAAAATGGACTGGTAAAATATTTAGCACTGACTGTACCATTAGTAAACCCATCAACTATAGAAAACTTCCTTTTAACCACATTAATTTGAAAAAATGATTTCTTTTAAGAAGGATTAGACGTCCTTAATTTTGATATTTGAGCAGACTCTTTGACCAAGAGCAAAAAAGGTCTTGACCAAAAAGCCAAGACCCTTGTTATTTTATGGTAGGCACGAGCGGATTTGAACCGCTGACTTCTACCGTGTCGAGGTAGCACTCTACCAACTGAGTTACGCGCCTGAATCGTTTGTTTTTTTAACAAAAACCCTGGTTTGTGTCAAGAAAAACGTGTGGTTATTCTATTATATTCTGTTTTTTCCTTTATAGGTGTTTTACTATTGGGGATCATCACTCAACTATAGTTCCAGCATTTTTTTCAATAAACTTGATAGTAACAAAGGTATCCGATATATCTGAAAATTCCAGTCCAAAAGAATCAAAGGTTTTCAGCATAAGGGCATTTGCAAACTGAGATGACTGCCCTTTATAAAAAATCTGCATGACAGCATAGTTTGACCCCAACTCTTTGGGCTGCATGTTCTCAATCTCGGGTATTTGATTAAGTTGTTGTTTTAAGGCTATAAACCGGGGTAGAAAATTTTCTCCTTTTATTGTGACATCAAAGGAGTGTTCTTTTCTCAGATACCGGGTCCAGTAAGTATCCAATTGTTCACTCAAATCCTGAGCCGACAGATTGGCCGCTTTAATAAGGGCTTGAATGTTTCCTTCACTTTCTATCTCGCTTTTTGCCACAGCCTTAACCTGGGAGGTAAAAACTTTTTCTCCTGTTTCTACATTGTATCCATCCAGATTTACCTGGCCATTAAAAGTTTTTTCTTCCCCCATTCGATTTATGGCTTCTTCTGAAATGGCTTTTCCGAAAACAATCATATCAGCATTCATTTCTTTGCCAAGATTTTTTGCAGCATTAACATCATAAATCGATTTAAAGATAATATCATAAAAAGAAGGATCTGGACGAACCCTGTCACTGCCCGTGACAATGAACCGATCCTGGATCATTTTATCAATAATAATTGCTTCTGCAAGGGGCTCGTAAGGGATAGGATTTTTCCCCCACCAGTATTTTGGTAATAAGTCTGAAGGTGTTTTTTCTACAATAAAAAACAAGATTACAGGCTTGTCCTTATTGGCATTTAAAATCCTGGCATCAATCAATGTCGTCTCAAGCTTATGGATATCCACCTTTGATTCAACGCCCACAAGATAATGGCCTTTGTTTTCAATTCCACCAAGGACTCGATAGGTTATGATATAGTCTGAAGTGTGGGTCAGCACCTGATCGTAAAAAAAATCAAGGTTGGATGCAAGGACCTGTCTTGATACAATTTTTGCAAAGGCATTTTGAACAGCAATCCTTAATGCGTCGGATACTGCGTTTTTCTTGGCCTGCTGGAGATTATCGTTGAAAATTTTTCTTTTGCCCGTTGTCACACCCGCTAATGTACTGGAATCCTGAGCAGCAGATAAGGGTTGAGATAAAAAGAGGATACTGATGAATAAAATAAGGAAACCAATAGAGTTTGTTTTTTTTAACATCTTTTTTATACCTTTCTTTCAATGGAATAATCTGCAATCATGCATAAAAGCTGTTTGGACCGGCAATCATGAAATCCATCCAGGAATGCCTTTGCCTTTTTTACATGATCTTGTGCTTTTTTTTGGGTATATTCAATTCCTTTGTACATATATAATTTTTCTTTTAGTTTTTCAAACTGTTCCGGAATAAACTTTTTTGCAGTTATGGCATTCTCCATCCATACCCTGTCCTTTTGAGATGCATTGGCAAGGCTGTGGATCAAAGGAAGGGTGAGTTTGCCCTCTCGCATATCCGCCCCTGGATTTTTCCCTAGCTCTTTTGCACTTGCCAGGTAATCCAAAAGATCATCAGCCATTTGAAATGCCATTCCCAAATGATACCCATATTCATTCAGGGCATCTTTTTTTTCTTTGGAAGCTTTGGCAAGTATTGCACCACTCTTACATGCGCCCTGTATCAAAACAGCAGTTTTTCTTTTGATTATCTCAGCGTATTCTTTTTCTGAAAGATCAAGCTTTCCTTTTTTGTCGAGCTGGTCTATCTCTCCCTGGGACATATCCTGGGTGATTTTTGCAATGACTGAGATAATATCCGGTTCTTTTGTTTTGGATGCTATATCAAGGGCCCGGGCCAAAAGGAAATCTCCTGTCAACACAACTTTGGGAGCATCCCATTTTATATGGGCAGCTTTTTTACCCCGTCTGGTGTCTGCTTCATCCACGACATCATCGTGTAAAAGGGTGGCAGCATGAAGGTATTCAAAAATTATGGAGAACACGATATCAAATTCATTATTGTAACCACAAATCCTTGCACTGTGAATCATCAGAAGCGGTCTCAACCTTTTTCCACCACTGAAAAGAAGATGGGAAGCAATTTTTTTAACCAGTTCCACATTGGGCTTTAGATTTTGTTCAAGGGCAATTTCAACCTTTTCCAGATCAGGCGCCACCATTTCAATGATTTTTTGTTTTAACCCTTTTGTCACAAAATCTCTCCGCTAATATCATATTCAAAAGCATCTGTAATTCTTACCTTAACAAAGGTGCCGATTTCAAGCCCATTAGCATAAATAAATGTTACCCCGTCCACATCCGGGGCCTGAAATCTTGTTCTGCCAATGTATACTCCCTGTTCTGGATTTTCTTCGACAAGGACTTCAAATGTTTTTCCCACATGTTTTTCATTTTTTGATGCTGAAATCTCTGCCTGGGCTGCCATTAGCAGATCATGCCTTTTTTCGGATAATTCCGCAGGGACGTGATTTTTTAATAGATGAGATTTAAGATCATCGGAATCTGAATAGGTGAATACACCTAAATGGTCAAACCTTATTTCCTTAATAAAGGCCATCAACAGGTCAAAATCAGTTTGAGATTCACCGGGAAATCCTACAATAAGTGTTGTTCTTAACGCAGCTTCAGGATCAATTTTCCTGATGGTGTTAAAAAGGGTATAAAGATCTTCTTTAGTATAAGGCCTGCCCATTTTTTTCAATATGGTTGAAGATGCGTGTTGGATGGGAACATCATAGTATGAACAGATGGTGTTGTGATTTTTTACGGTCTTTATGATCGACTCTGTCAATGTTTTAGGATGTGTATATAAAAATCGTATCCATGGTTTTGTCGTTGAAGCTTCCTTTTCAAAGGTTTTGACAAGTGTTTCAAGAACGTGTTCAAAGCCTTTCCCATCTTGAAAATCCTGGCCGTAATCAGTGGTATTTTCCGCCGTTAAAAGGATTTCTTTAACCCCTTTTTCAACAAGGATTTCTGCTTCTTTGCAAATATCATCCAAAGGTCTTGAGCGCTGGGCTCCACGAAGGCTGGGTATAATACAATAGGTGCATTTTCTATTACATCCTTCAGACACTTTGATATAGGCAAGAAAAGTGGTGGTCAATTCTCTTTGTTCCAAAAGATTCTGGAATGGCCTTTTGTGGGGATCAGGAAAAAAAGTTAAGGGACTTTTGTCCTCACTTTCTACAGCAGCCACAATAAGATCGATTGCAGCCGTGCCTAAAAATGCATCTACTTCAGGCAGGGCAGATAAAAGATTTTCATCTTCTTTATACCTCTGGGCAAGGCATCCTGTGGCAATCAGTTTTTTACACAGGCCTGTTTTTTTGAACTTTGCCATTTCCAAAAGAACATCAACAGCCTCATCAGAGGCTGTTGATATAAATCCGCATGTGTTGACAATAATTACCAGGGCCAGATGGGGGTCATGCGTAATAGAATGACCCGCAGCCACAAGTTTTCCCAGCATGATTTCACTGTCAACCTGGTTCCTTGAACACCCAAGCGTTTCAAGGAAAATGATCATATGGATTTTGCCATAAGATCTCCAAGCTGTTTGGAAAATCTTGAAGGATTATCCAGTTTGCCGCCTTCACTTATAATGGCAATATCAAACAGAAGATCACTATAGTCAGTTAAAACCGGGTTGGTGGTGTCCGTCTCAAAAATTTCTTTCATCTTGCCCATAACAGGATGATTCACATTGACTTCCATAACCCTTTTCTGATCCGGTGTCTTCTGACCTGAAGATTTCATGATTTTTTCCATGTAAGCACTCATGCCGTAGTCATCACCGGAAAGGCAGGATACTGAATCCTTAAGCCGGTTGGAGACCACTACATCCTTGACCTTTTTTTCAAGCTTTCCCTTAAGAAAGGACAAAAGAGCGGAATATTCATTTTTCTTTTCATCATCCACTTTGTCAAGATCAAGATCTCCTTTTTCAGCACTTTTGAGTTTTGTTTCCTTGTATTCGGGCAAAGACTGGGTTACCCATTCATCAATGGGGTCTACCATCAAGAGAACTTCATAATCTTTTGCTTTCAAAGACTCAAGCAAAGGAGAATTGATTAAGGATGTCAGATTTTCACCCGTAAGATAATAAATTTCTTTCTGGTCTTCTTTCATGTTTTCTTTGTATTCATCCAGAGTGACATATTTGTCTTCTGATTTTGTGGTCTTGTATCTTAAAAGAGATGCCAGTCTTTCCTTGTTTTCAAAATCTGTCGGGATACCGGCTTTTATCGCCTGGCCAAACTCGACATAAAATTCTTCATATTTTTCTTTTTCCATACCTTCCAGGACGCTGAAGATTTGTTTAACAAGGTTCTTTTTGATATTCCTGACCAGGCGGTCTTCCTGAAGAATCTCACGGCTCACATTCAGGTTTAAATCCGGCGCATCCACAACACCCTGGACAAATCCAAGATATTCCGGCAAAAGCTCTTTGCAGTCATCCATAATAAATACGCGTTTGCAATAAAGCTGCATTCCGTGTTTTCTTTCCGGTCTGAAAAGATCCATGGGAGCCTTGGAAGGCAGATACATCAGAATATCGTATTCAGTTACGCCTTCAAATTTTTTATGGATGATTTCAAGGGGTTTATCCCAGTTGTGGCTGATATGTTTGTAAAACTCCTCATGCTCTTGTTCGGTCACATCCTCTTTGGCTTTTGACCAGATGGCTTTCATGGAGTTTAAGGTTTCATCTTTTCTGACTTTTTTAAAGGTGTCGCCAATGGGTTTGCCTTCTGAATCTTTAATAATCTCATTTTCAGGAATTGGTTCACTTTTTTCAAGATTCATCACCACAGGGTATGTAACAAAATCAGAATGTTTTTTTACAATATGCTGGATGGTGTAGTCTTCTGTAAAGTTCTGCTCACCTTCCTCAGGATCTTTTAAATAAAGCGTAAT
>JABIYQ010000538.1 GCA_018702715.1 Desulfobacula sp.
ATACTGCCAGTCTGGAAGGGATATCCAAACCCTTTACCGGGTTTGCCAAAAGCGGTCTTGAAAAGGCAGGGCATTTACCGGCAGAAAAAAAAATCCGGCAATTAAAAGAACTTGGTGCCATCTTTTATATCTGCGGCGGCTCCATGGATCATTTCGGGGTAAAAGAAGCAGATCTGATTTTTGATGATATTGTCCAGGCTGAATATTTTACGATTCTTGAAGTGATGGAATCTTCTGATGTAAAGATAATGCTGCAATGAAAACACGAATGTCCTAGTGGCGATTTAAAAATTCGTCCACACCTTATCCAGCAACAGAAACCCGCTCAAGGGTCATGCCGGCGTCTGTTTTATGGACCCTGATATTTTTTTGCCATTCCTCGTTATTCTCTTCGGGGAAGTCTTTTCTGAAATGCGCCCCTCTGCTCTCGTTTCGTTCAATGGCTGACCTGCAGATAATTTCAGCCACAATGCGCATATTTCTAAATTCAAGGTATTGAATCAAATCGCTTGAAGTGAGAACCGACACTGGAATATCTTTTTGATCTGTCAGGGTTTTCGCGGCTGTTTCAAGGGATGATTTATCCCTGACCACACCTGCGTTGAACCACATGGTTTCTTTGAGATCCTTTATCAATCGTTTGGGTTGCCCCCCCTGACCCTGAAATAGGGTTTCGAAAAAAATTCTCTCTTTTTGCGCGACTTTGTCAAAACCTGCAATACAGTCGAGGGACAAGGCTTTATCAGCTGCAGCCCGGCCGACCAGGCCTCCCATGGAAAACACTTCTGCCAGGGCATTGCCGCCCAGGCGGTTGGCGCCATGGGCTCCTGCCGTGACTTCGCCGGCAGCAAACAATCCGGAACAACTGGTCTCTCCATTATCATCTACCACAACACCCCCCATGCAAAAATGAGTAGTCGGGGCAACTTGAAATCGTTTGGTTCCTTTAAACCACTGGGAAGGAATCAGCATGGAAAAACTGTTCGCTTTTTCTTCAGATAATTGGGTCAAGTCCATAACAACCGGTCCGTTGCTATTTGTGTCTTCTAGGATCTCTTTTATGATGAGCCTTGCCAATTGATCCCTGTTGATATCGGCGGATGTGTGAAACCCGTTTTTTAATAATATATCTTCTCCACCACTGTTTCTGAGTACGACACCTTCCTGTACCAAAATCTGCTCATATAACAGGATACGGCTACCGCGTCTTCCAAGGGCTGTTGGATAAAACTGAACAAATTCCATATCCTGGAGAGCCGCGCCCGCCTGGAAAGCCAGGGCCTGTCCATCACCTGTTATACCCGGTGCATTATTTGTGTTTAAAAAGACCTGACCAAATCCACCCGTGGCAAGAACAACAGTCTTTGTTTCAATGGCCACAAATTTGCCGTCTTTTGAAATGGCAGTTACACCGCAAATTTGATTATCAGTGACAATCAACGACGCAACAAATATTTTTTCCATAAAACGGACACCAGCCTCGATGGCCTTTTGCTTGATGGGCAAGACCAGGTCTCTGCCGTTCCAGTTTCTGCCGTGCAAATGACGCGCATAGCTGTGGCCGGGAATTTTTGCGACAACCGGCTTGCCGTTTTCATCAGTGTCAAACTCAACGCCCCATTCCCTGAGCTGAGCTGTCTCGGTTCGAATTGCATCGGTAAACCGTGTAACCATTCCGGGATGGTTCAAGAATCTTCCCCCTTCCAGGGTATCCTTGCTGTGGACATTGCTATTATCATTGGCGTCTCCCCATCCGGTTAGCAGCAATGCTCAGTCATATATTGTTTTTGAACTTAGTTCACCTCTTTTGTTCAAGCCAGCATAACACCTTCAAGGTTAAAAGGCTTCACAATCAGAAGATTGATAAAAAATTGGGAGAATTACAAGAACTAATCTCAAAAAATATCTTCCAACCCTCTTTTGGACTAAAAAATCTTGAAAAAAACGATTTTTCTACCTATATATAGAATTCAATTATATAGAATTCAATCGGCACCCTTAATAATCGACAAATTTGAATGGACTCAGACTTGGTTATAGAAAATAGTGCTTTATAAATTTTGAATAGTGAAAAATAAATTGCAAGAGACTTGGAACGTCTATTATGTTTAAAAAAAAATTCAGTCTTCATGACAGGCTCAATGCCAACGATTTTGAATTGATATTTGAATCCATAATGAAGCATTCAAAAGACGGTCTTTTTGTTGTTGATTCTAAGGGGATGGTCGTTATGGTGAACCATGCAACTGAAGAGATGTTTGATTTTAAAAGTTCCCAGGTTCTGGGCAGGAATGTTAAAGATCTGGTTGATGAGGGCTTTTATGAACCATCTGTTTCAGCTCTGGTTATCAAGCAGAAAAAGGCCATCTCATTAATTCAGACCACCCGCACCAGGAAAAAAATTCTTTCCACGGGAATACCCATTTTTAACGACCATGGAAAGGTCTTGTTTGTCCTTGTTAATGACAGGGATATATCACATATCAATCAGCTTGCCCAAACGCTTCATATTGAAGACATACAGGAAGAAAGCCTGCGGATAGATTTTTCAGATCTGGGTCTTGCTGCAAACCATTTTGAAAGCATGGTGATAAGAAGTCCTGCCATGGAAAAGGTTATCAGAACTGCAGTG
>JABIYQ010000113.1 GCA_018702715.1 Desulfobacula sp.
ACGAAAAACTTGACTAAAAATAAGAAGTCTGAGACATAGGGTATAATGAGCGTCGATCAGTTCCAAAAAACCGGACGGAATGCTCTGGAACAGGTGGACGGAATACTCCGGAACGGGTGGACGGATTCACCGGAATACGCATAAACAGCAGGGCCAATAATAATAAAAATATCCGCAAGATATGATCAATAAATGCAAATTGAAACTTGATTCTCATTTATTTGCCTTGTTTGGGATTTAAAATAGCAATCAGCATATTGGTCTCATCCAGATATTTTTTTGCATGGTCTTGAAATGTATCCGGGGTTAAATCATCAATATATTTCTCATAATTCATTAGACCGTCGAGATCCTGGTCCAGCATAACCAGGTTTTTTATTGCATGGGACCACCACGTATTTTCTTGTCTGGCCTCTTTTGCATTATTTAATTGTATTCGTTTTATCTGTGCGATTTTTTCTTCAGACAAAATCGCATTACGTAAATCTTCAAGGATTATTTTTACCCCGGAAACTACTTTGTCTACATTTTCAGGTGCACAGGTTAAAACAATTAAGAGGGAAGAATGAATAGTTGGTTTTAAAGAAAAAAACCGGTTCCATGCTTTTCCTGAATAAATCAGGCCTTGGTCTTCCCTTAAAATCTCATTTATTTTCATATTCACAATGGTTTCAAGCGCAGAGAATTCAAATGCTTTTTTTACAGAAAACATATAATAATGATTCAATTGAATAATGACATTGCTTTTATTTGCAAGATTTTCATTGATAGAAATAGAAAAGTTTCCCGGCAATGGCTGGCAGTTCACATTTTTTGCCTTTTCCTTGGCTTTTCCAGTAGGAAGCGATGCTATATGTTTTTTAATAAGGGGCAAAATTTCATACATCTTAAAATTTCCTACAAACTGGAAGGTAAAATCACCTGCATTTTGAAACCGGCCCTGAAGCGCCTCTTTACTTAAAAGAAATTCAAGGTTTTGAATAGCCTCCGGTGTAATCATCTCATTGAATGCACTTTTAGGCCACGCTGTCTGAAGGATTTCTTTCTGTAATTTCCAAAAAGTTGACCGCTGGGCGTTCTTTTTTCTCTGGACATATTTTTTCTTTTGTTCTTCAAAAGCACTTTTTTCAAACCGTAAGTTGGATAGCCCCAAGTTGATCAATTTAAAAAAAAGTTCCAGATTTTTTGGAGAAAAATATCCCTTGATGCCTTCTTCATGATTGCTCACATAAATACTGGCATTAACCTTCTTGGACTTGAGTTTCGTCCACAGCTCCAATTTTGTTAAAGGCCCGAGACCTGAATATTTGAATATTGGATCTGCCAGCTCCGTCAACGGAATCAGTTTCGGGTCCAGTAATGATAAACCGCCGGGGCTATAAGCACTGAAAACAACATCATCCCGTTTAAATAAGGTAGGTTTGAGAACAACCCGCGCTCCATTGGAAAGTTCCAACAGGGTCACATTAGTCTTTTCATAATAAGCTGTATTAACAATCTCCCCTTTTGTAAGCACCTGCATTGGCAACCCTGCTTTGGCCATTTTATGAGAATAGAGCCCAATCTCCATGGATTTTGTTTTTGCCATAGCAGTCTCAATTTTACCTCGATCCGGAAATGCTTTTAAGGATGCACTATTCCCCTGACAAACTATTACTCTGTCATTTGAATCGATACTGTTTAGAAATTGATTCACATCATCTTCATTGATGGAAGACAGATATTTCTTGCACAGCCTGTTGTACTCCTTTGGAGATAACATTATGCTTTTATCAAGAGATTTGTTAATATATAAACTGGCAAAAGCTTCTGATTCTTTTGTGTCCTGTTCTTTTAAAGATGTTTTAGAACTGTCCAACAAACCCAGTCCCGCCTCTTTTATTTCTGATTCCAAAACCCCGTATCGTTTAAGACGTTCGTATTCAAGCAAAATCTCTTCATATGATAGGTTAAATTGATTATCCTTTACCCTTGCGCTAAAGTAAAAAACCCTGTCATATGTTGTCAGTCTATCCTGAAAACATATAACCTGATCATAAGAACTTCCGGATAAACTCTTTTCCTTTAGACGATTTTTTAAAATGGACAAATATATTTTTTCGATTAAATACTGACGAAAATTTCTCTCTGCAAGAAGATTTCTTGTTTTAAAATGTTGATAAATCTTAATGGAAGACTCTTTCAACTCGGGATCTTTGACATTTAGATACTGGAATGCAGTATATTTTGGAATATTAAAATCTAATAATTCAGGATTATTTTCACTGTTTTTCAAACCGGAAAAAGTTGATTTAATTTTTCTTTCAATCTCATCTGCATCAATATCCCCGACAACCACAACGGATATTCTCTCGGGCTGATACCATTTTCGATAAGCTTTTTTAAGCTTTTCATGACCAATCGTTTCAATGATACTCTTTTCCCCAATGGGCAGCCTGTTTAAATAGGAAGGCCCGTAAACCAGTGGCATTACCTGATCTCTTACCCGTTTATTGACAGATTTTCTTGCCCGCAATTCTTCTATAATAACATTTCGTTCCTTATCTACTTCCTCTTTTTGGAACCTGATACCATGAGCCCAGTCTTCTAATATTAAAAATCCCTTATCAATAACCTCTTTTTGATCTGTGGGTAAAGAAAACCTGTAAATCGTTTTTGTGTGGCTGGTAGATGCATTAAGATCTGCTCCGAATGACATGCCGTTATCATGAAAAAAATCCAATAATTCTTTTTGACTGAAATGATCTGTTCCATTAAAGGCCATATGTTCGATAAAATGAGCCGCCCCCTGTTTATCCTCATCCTCATGCAATGAACCGACATTTACACCAAGACGGAATTCAGCCTTTTTTTCAGGATTGTCATTCACCCGGATAACATAACGTAACCCATTTTCAAGAACACCGATTCTTATTTTTGGGTCATTCACCAGATCCATATTCAGGTCCTTTGGGCCAAATGTCACATGGGTTGAACATGAATATAAAAATAATAACAAAATAATGAATGTAAGGATTCTTTTCATTTAATCCTCCTGCTGTAATTTATTTTGGCAAAGCCTGTAATAGGCACCCTTGTTTTTATAAAGCTCATAATGCGAACCTTTCTCAACGATCATGCCTTTATCAAGAACAATAATAATATCGATATTTCTTGCGATCTCCAAACTGTGTGTCACCATAAAAACAGTTCGGCCGACAAACACTTTCTTTAATGCATACTGAATCAGTTTTTCCGTATTTTGATCCACACTGTTCAAAGCTTCATCAAGAATTAATATGGGTCTGTTCAATAAAATTATCCTTGCAAGGGCAATCCTTTGCTTTTCGCCGCCTGATAAGGTTTCTCCTTTTTCACCCACTAAGGTTTCATAGCCATCCGGCAGTTTTGATACAAACTCATGCACATTTGCAGCCCTGGCAGCTTCAATAACTTCAGTTTGAGAATACCCTTTTTTCCAACAGGTGATATTGTCCAAAATAGTGCCGGTAAATATAAACGGCGCCTGCATCATCACCCCGATCTGTGATCGTAAAAAATCAAGAGACATATTTTTTATATCAATGCCATCAACACTGATCGTTCCCTCACCTGGATCGTAAAACCTGGGGATAAGGCTGACAAGCGTGGATTTACCTGATCCAGTCGGCCCCAACACAGCTACCTTGGAGCCAGCCGGGATGATTAAATTGATTTTATTTAATGAAAGCTGATTGGCGGTATTGTATCCAAAACAAACATTTGAAAAATTAATATCGCCTTTTATTTTTGTAAGTTTTACAGGAGTTGCAGGATTTTCAATTTCAGGTTTAATATCATATATTTCATAGAACCTTTTTGTATAGACAAGGACTTCCTGGATCGGCACTAAAAGCCCCACCATATCTGTCAGCGGATTATAAAGATACCCGATAAAAGTGGTAAAAGCGATTAACTCCCCCACCGTCATTTGTCCTTTGATGACAAGCGTAGCACCAAACCAGGTGTAAAGCATTGTTCCACCTGCTGTAGCGATCCCGCCCAGCAACCCCTGGATATTGCTGATCACTCTCATTTCCATATCTTTTTTCCTGAATTCAAGCAGCAACAATTTTATCCGATTGAAAATTCGATTCTCAATATTTAAAGCCTGGATTTCCCTTATGCCTGCAAAGGATTCATAATTTTTGGCTGAAAGCTCTGCTTTTTTTTCTGCTACAATTCGGGCATATTTTCGAACAATTTTAGACAGCACAAAAAATGAAAACGCCAGCCAAGGCAATGTAATGCCTGCCATTAAAGCAAGTTGCCAGTTCATGAAAAATACGATAATGGGCACAATGCTTAAATAAAGCAGATTGGTTACACTCCTGTTTAAGATATCAATCAATATTCGCCTTGATTGAGCCGCATCCCGGAATCTTGATAAAACTTCAGCGATTTCTCTTGAGTCAAAAAAAGAAAAAGACAGTTTTTGCATATGCCTGAAAAATTTAAGCTCAATATCATAGGCCATGGCATGCTGGATATAGGATATATAATAGTTTCTGATGGATGAAAAAACAGAACGAAAAATGGTTAAAACAAGTGTTACACCAAGGATTACATAGAGCAGGGAAT
>JABIYQ010000531.1 GCA_018702715.1 Desulfobacula sp.
ACGAAAAACTTGACTAAAAATAAGAAGTCTGAGACATAGGGTATAATGAGCGTCGATCAGTTCCAAAAAACCGGACGGAATGCTCTGGAACAGGTGGACGGAATACTCCGGAACGGGTGGACGGATTCACCGGAATACGCAATAATATTAGAAAATTTAAATATTTGTCTTGGTCAAACAATTCTTGACGCTGGTTGTGGTAACGGGTACATGGCAATAAAGTTCTCAAAATTAATGGGAAATACAGGGAAAATTTACGCTCTTGATGTTGATAAGGCATTTATTGGAAATCTTAAAAAGGAAATTGGAAAGAAATCTAATATTGATGCTTTTGTCGGCGATATTACCAAAAGGACTGATTTAAAAGACTCTTCAGTAGACATAGCGTATCTTTCAACAGTATTTCATATATTCTCGGAAAGTCAAATTGTCGGTTTCGAGAACGAAATAAATAGAATTTTAAAGCCAAAAGCTCAATTAGCTATTATAAATATTAACAAAGAAGAAACTCCTTTTGGACCTCCTGTGGAAATGCGGTCTTCCCCCGAAGAGTTAAGACAAAAACTCTCTTTTGTTCCAACGAAACTTATTGAGGTTGGAGAACATTTTTACATGCAACTTTTTATAAAAGTATAGGTTGTGAAATCTAACGAATTCACCTGGCTCGTGCGAATTGATATTTTCTATCAGGGTATGTATGGCCCTTTTCGTACCTGTTATTTCCACTTATGGGTCTGCGGAATTGATCTGCGACCAGTCAATACCCGGTGATCGGGGGACACGCTTGATATCTAAATTGGTTTTTTCATTGAATTGTAATCTGGAATGCATTCAATAAAGTCATGGCCTCGGGTAATGAAAAATCAGCCTCTTTTATATTGTTTTTTAAAGGGTTAATATTGTAATTTATGCTTTTTATCAAATTTACTTTAAACAGGTTGGTGTTGTGGAAAAGTGAACCTGAAAAATTGGATTCCGATAAATTGGAGCCTGAAAGGTTTGTATTCACAAAATCGGATTCCATTACTTCTGATTTGTAAAAATTGCATTTTTTCAAGTTCAGGTTGGAAAATAGGCAGTTTTTAATTTTGCATTCATCCATGGAGAAATCAATCATAAGTGTATCGCATTTTGTGAAATCTACACCCATGATTTTACAATTGTTAAAAATAACTCCCCGAAATTGTGTCCGAAGCATTTTGGTCAAAGAAAAATTACAATTTATGAATCTACAGTCTTCGAAAAGGGTGGACTCAAAGTCTGTATAGGAAAAATTACAATCTCTAAACTCGCAGTCAAAAAAAAGTTGGTAAGCTATTTTTTTATTTTCCACACTCTTTTTGGAAAAAATTTCACTCTGGAACGGGTCTGTACTCCGGGACAGGTTCATGGTTTTCCTTTTCGTCTTGTTTGAAGTAGTGCTTAGCTCTGGTCAAATAATCTGGGTTCCAATCGAATTTTATCTATGACAGAAGTTTGCTTTTTGTCAACCAAAATCAAACAAAAAGCCGAGCCCCACCAACCCACTAAAATAACGAAAACTCATCTTAAAAAACACCCCGATTTTCGATATATTTTGCACTTTTCGGAGTCAAAAAAACGATATAGAAAAATACCAATGGTTCACCACGTTTAACCACTTTAACTCATGTTCCTTGCTTGCCGCGGCTTATAATAGTGTTAATTTTTTATTTTTGTACACATCCAGGGGATAAAAAAATACGCAGAAAAACCAGATATTATATGAGCCAGGGTGCACGCAATGAATATTCCCTTCAACCCATACAGTTTTGAACCTAAAAATGCCATTGGTATAAGCAGTATCACCATCTGAAATAGGATTAGAATGGTTGAAAACAACGGTTTGTTTATGGCATTAAAAACCGAAGTTGCTATTTTAATAATACCGTTTGCGCCGTAGCTTACAGAAAGAATGATGAGAAAAAATTGAGCATGTTGAACAACCTCTTGATTGTCCGTAAAAATAGAGGCTATTTTTTTTGAAAAAAGAATAAAGAAAAACATAACAACAAGACCATATATAATCGAAAAATTGGTACTGAGTTGAATCCCTTTAATAATTCTCTTATATTTTTTTGCACCATAATTTTGACCGGTGAATGGAGCAATAACAGTCGAAAGGGCCATCACAATTACCAATGAAAACATCTCTAATCTTGAAGTTATACCAAAAGCTGCAACCGCATTTTTTCCATAATCTGCCACCAGCATAGTGATTATTGCAATGGTGACGGGTGCAATCAGGTTTGTCAGAGATATTGGAAGTGCTATATAGAGAATTTTTCTCCATGAGTGAAATAAATCTTTCAGGGCGGGTAATTGAAGAGAAATCATTTTTTCCCTTCGGTGCAGCACATAAACTGCAAAAATCAAAACGCAGGCCCTGGCAATGAGGGTGGCTATGGCAGCACCTTTAAGTTCAAGCCGGGGGAAAGGACCTATACCGAATATTAATAAGGGGTCCATTATCAGGTTCACAAGCACGGCAACCATCATAATGAGTCCTGGAGATTTTGTGTCTCCTGTTGCCCTGATGACGCTGTTACCGACCATCGGAATGACAACAAGTGGAACACCTGCATACCAGATGATCATATAGTCCCTGATTAAGGGGATCAGTTCTTTTTTGGCGCCCAATAATTGAAAGAGAGGGTTTAATGTAAAAAGCCCCAGGATAACCAGCAAAATGACAATCGCAAAAGATAGGATCAAGACATCCGTTGTGTAGCGTTTGACTTGGTCCATATTGCCTGTTCCGATTTCCCGTGAAATAACAGACGAGGCACCAATTCCGAGCCCCATGGATATACTCATGACAATCATGATAACAGGAAAGGTAAAACTGATGGCAGCAAGTTCATCAACACCCAAAAGACCTATGAAATAAGTATCCACAAGATTAAAAAAAATCATTCCAAATATACCTACTATCATCGGAAGTGTCATTTTATAAAGAATTTTACTGATATCACCTTCAACAAGTTTTGCATTTGATTTTTGTTTCATAGGGTAATTTATAGTCCGTATTTACGGTTTTTTATGAGAGTCAATTATTATTAATGATAAAGAAAATAATCCGAATTCGCTCTGATATATGCCATTTTCTATTATCCATGTCAACAAATTTATCCAATTAAATTAAATAGTTAGATTGTTGACAAGTTAAGAATTTGTTGATATGATTATTGTCAACATTACGAATATTCCCTTGTAGGTACTCAGTTAAATCCTATTTAAATCGCAACTATAACCGAATCCATAATTGGCAGATAAATCCAAACCAGCAAGATGCTGCAGATAAACCGCAGATTTTCAGCGTGCATTAAAGGCTTGACACTGCCTCTCGAAGTAATTACAATGTAATTATAAAATTTCAAAAGCAGGAGTCACAACAAATGAAAGCATCTATTATCAAAATTGGGAACTCACATGGCATTCGAATCCCAAAGCCGATCCTCGCTCAATGTGGGTTCGAAGAAGAAGTCGAATTCTTAGTTCAAAATAATGCCTTAATTATAAAATCACTTAAATCTTCTCGTAAAGATTGGGATGCCGCTTTTAAAAGAATGGCTACTAATGGTGACGATAAATTATTAGATTCAGATATATCTAACCAGACAGAATGGGACGAGAGTGAGTGGGAATGGAAATAAAAAGATTTCAAGTCTATCTTGTCAATCTCGATCCTACAATTGGCTTTGAAATCAAAAAGACTCGCCCATGTCTTATAATTTCCCCAAACGAGATGAATAAGCATATTGGAACTGTCATCGTTGCTCCAATGACAACAAAGGGGAAAAATTATCCGACAAGGATACAATGTTCTTTTCAAGGGAAAAAGGGACAAGTGGTCCTCGATCAAATCCGAACAGTTGACAAAAAAAGACTTGTAAAAAAACTCGGAACAATTCATTCCAAAACACAAGAAAACGTTCTGAATATACTTAAAGAATTGTTTGCGAGATAGATGTTAATGCAGACTCGGGCAAGCCGGTGATTTTGTGGGTTATTTCTGAAAATCAATAGATTATAGGATAAACGGATATGAGTTTTTCAACGTTTTTTTCAGAACAGGCAAGAAAGCCATCAGGACTTTTTGGTCAGTATATCATGTCAACTGTGTTCGATATAGGAAATGCCTATCTAAATAGTTTTGTCAGCGAACAATTATCAGTACAACCGAGCGATCATGTGCTTGATATAGGCTGTGGTACAGGTAAATTGATTTATAATCTAGCAGCAAAAGGCAATGATGGATATTTTGAAGGTGTTGATTATTCGAATACAATGGTTTTAAAAGCACTGAGAAGAAACAAGAAAAATATAAAAATCGGAAAGGTTAAAATACGAAAAGGAGATTTTGACGGGTTGTCATATAAAGACAAAGTTTTCACTAAAGTTTCAAGCGTAAACACAATATATTTCTGGCCAAAACCCGAATTAACCGTACAAAAAATATTTAATATCCTTAAAACAGGGGGTCTATTCGTTGTTGCTTTTGAAGACATCAAGCAATTAAGACAAAGAAACCTGAATAAAGATATTTTCTCCTTATATACTGCTGAAGATGTAAAAGACCTATTAGCTGATTCCGGTTTCTTAACTAATATTAGGTTGGAATCAAAATCAAAAGGGAAACAAACATTTCACTGCATTGTGGCTAAAAAATAACGATAATTGGGAGTCAAATGTGAGAAGCGTCACCTTGGAAAGAGATATTATCATGCACCCTGCGGGATCCTGCTTGGTGTCATTCGGCAACACACGTGTAATTTGTACCGCCACCATTGAAAACGATGTGCCATCTTTTTTAAAAGATAGTGGGAAAGGATGGCTTACCGCCGAGTACGGAATGCTTCCAGGCAGCACCGGTGGGGGAAGAAAGCGGCGGGACGGGATCAAAAAGGACGGCAGGAGCACGGAGATTCAGCGACTCATCGGTCGAAGCCTACGGGCGGCCGTGGACCTGACTAAGCTGGAGCCGGTGAGTATTCTCATCGATTGTGATGTGGTTCAGGCGGACGGCGGGACCCGGACTGCGTCCATTACCGGGGCGTGGGTGGCCCTTTATGATGCGTTGAGCAAACTTGCGACGCAGCAGGGGCAGGATGGGCCGGAGCACTATCTATTTGGTCAGGTTGCGGCAGTAAGTGTGGGGATTGTGGACGGACGCGTGATATGTGATATGGACTATGACCATGATTCCAGTGCTTGTGTGGACATGAACGTCGTGAAGTGCGGTGAAAACCTTGTGGAGGTTCAGGGAACCGGTGAGAATGGGACGTTCACCCGGGATGAGTTGAACCAACTGCTGGATGCTGCGGACCAGGGCATCGGGGAAATTTACAGGATACAGAGGGAGAGTCTGGGGATTTAAATATTCTTCACAACTGACTCTGGCAACCGCTGTCCCTCATAATACTCCGTCTTGACTGAAATCACTGACAATTCTGGTGATAGCTGATAGTACCTTCAAAAATCTGGAAAACGTGCAAGACAATAATTTCCACCTGGTTGCGGGATTTGCCGAACAACACAAAGAAAAACTCTATAACAGTGCACTTGTGATTGGGCCATCAGGACTTATTGCTACCTACCGGAAACTTCATCTGTTCAATACAGAAAAAGAGTATTTTGATCCCGGAAACACCCCCCTTGGAATCCTTGACATCGATGGGGGAAAAATTATGGTAATGATCTGTTTTGACTGGGCTTTTCCAGAAGTAACCCGGGTCCTGGCACAGTCAGATGCTGAAACCGATGAAGTTGTGGTTCAGGAAATCGAACCGGCAGCGGCCAGGAACAAATCCATTACTTCAAACAATAATCTGCTCAGCGACAGAAGATCTGAATTTTATACATCAATTGCCCATGAACAGTGCGGATAAGATGTATTCTTTAGCCCTTTGCGAGATGGCCCTACGCCTTCGATTCTAACCTACAGCTCAGGTTGATCATTAAGATCTATGAAAAAGTACACCATCATTGTCCTCATTCCGACTTTTTTTATGATAATTCTAATTCATATTATGGTCCCCGAAGCGGATAAAACTGATTTGGATGATTACATTTCCAAAGCATTTGACACGCATAGTTATAGAATTGCCCGAAATGAAAGCTGGCATCTCATCAAATCTGATTTTTCCAAAATTGATTATCATCGGAACTATATCTACGCCAACCATAAGTCCAAGAGAAGACAGGATCTCACCCCCTATTACCGCTCTTATTATAGAACCCAGGATTCCCTATCCAGCGACTTGGCTGCCTATGCCTTGGGTTATATGAAATTGTTAGATGATGATGCAGCCGCGGCCCTGGAATTCTTTTTAGAGGTTAAGAATACCAAACTGAAATATTTAAACAATTCTATTGGGTACTGCTATTTGATTTTAAAAGATTATGACAAGGCCAGATACTATCTGCAGCGCGAAATCGAACTTGATGGGTGGGTGGATGGCGCCCTGATGAATTATGCGGATATTTTGATCCGGGAAAAGCACATTCCAGAAATCAACCGTGTGCTGGCACACCGGGAACTCGCTGAGAAACTTACATGGCAACATAAAAGGCAGTTCTATTATCTGGCCAGGGACTTCTATCCTTATTTTATCACTATTTTCAAATTTTACCGGCCTCACATCATACCGGAAGGAATCATCGGTGCCCTTCTGATCACTATCCTTTGGTTTGTCTTTATTAAGCGTATGGATATTCTTGAACCGGGGAAAATGAAATATATGCTGGTGGTGTTCATTCTGTCCGTGGTGATTTCCCAATTCTTTTACCCGTTACATGATTTCACCGCCATAACCCTTCAATTCCGCTTAGAAGGATCGTCCCCTTATAAGTTTTTCTATTGTGTCATGGGTATCGGCTTGATTGAAGAAACCATAAAAATTATTCCCGTTTTGCTCATCTTCTTTATTACCAGAGAGTTAAATGAACCGGTAGATCTTATCATGTATGCTGCCGTGGCCGCGCTGGGGTTTGCTTTTATGGAGAATCTGAACTATTTCCATAAATCCGGGTTGATCCTGATCGCGGGCCGCGCCATTACCGCAACCATGATGCACATGGTTATCAGCGCGATCGCAGTATACGGCCTGGTGTTATACCGCTTTAAAAGATCCTCTAGTCTCTGGATATTGGCATTTTTTCTAACCGCTTGTTTTCTTCACGGGATTTATGATTTTGGCTTGCTTTCTTTTGTTTATGTGCAGCAGCAGTTCTGGTTTTTTTCGGTTTCCCTGTTGATCCTATACTTGCTTATTTTTAACCCAATCATCCGCAATACCCTGGCCATTAGCAAATTTTCACACACCATAAATAGTGCGAAGCGCCTACGGCGAAACGGGCGGCTGCTGATCTACAACCTATCCTATATTTGCATGGTTCAATACGCAATACTCGCAATAAAGTTTGGTGTGGATCTTGCGGATTCCACGCTAGATTTTACGTTGATTTCCGCCTATATATATATCGGCGTACTTTCTGTTTGTTTAAATCTTACATTTCGCTCTTTGAAAATGGAAGCTTATTACCCCAAGTGAGATGATCTAAAGACCATTAAACCGTTTAAACAAAATACCGGACCGGCTCACGCATAGTCAACCCAAATATAATCCTCTCTATTTTAAAATTCCAAATAAACCAGGTTAATAGAAATTTCAAAAACCCAACTTAAAAATGCACCTGACAAGCAGGTGATTTACAGTTCTTACAGTTTAATTACAGACAATTTCAAGATTGAAAAAGTATTAGCCACTTTCTTTTGATCACGCCCATGATACTGGGGGAATTTAATATGACAGAACTTACTATAAATATACCTGGAGTGCGGGTTTTACGCTTACGCGAATGGCATATAGACAAAGTAATTGAGCTAATGAATAAAGAGGGGTGGTACTATTACGACCATCTAAAAGAAAGGTAGACCAACCAGGGCCGATACTGAAGGCATCTTTGCATCGGCGACACCTGGTGATAAGGCGTAAAAAAGGAAAGACAGGAAAAAAGAGGTTGGGGTCAACCCTTGATTATTGCCCTTATAAATTTCAAACAAAGAAAATGCTGACAGATAAACCGCAGATTTTGAGGGCGTTAACATCGATAAAATTATTCAATTGGAAACAAAATGAAATTTAAAGTCCCTGTTCTTATACTGCTGCTGATTATCGGTTATTCTTCATCGGCCTATGCATGTACCAGTTTTGCGTTATACGGTGCTCAGATTTTTTACGGTATGAATTTTGATTATTTTTCCATTCCTTTAAAATTTTTGATCGAATCCAATATGGGAATGAATATATTTCACCTGTCTTTTTTATATGACCAAACTGTTGATGATCCTGAGTATAAAGACTATTTTGCTAAAACCTGTGGAATAAACAGCAAAGGGCTTTTTTGTGCTTCCCAGGAAATTGAGCCTCATATTGAAGGGCACAAACAAGCAGACAAATCTGAAGTTCACATTGATGATCAGTATGAGACCATATCAAGATATTCCAGTGTTGACCAGATTGAAAAAAACATAAAAGGCAAACAATGGATTCAGTTTATTGGTCCATCAATACACAATTTGTTTGCCGATACAAAAGGAAACGCCATCATCACAGAAACGGACAACAATAAAAACTTCATAACCCATATTGAAAATGAATTTATTGTCATGTCCAATTTTTCCAATCATGGTTTGATTGGCAAGTTCTATAAGGAGGCTGTAGGTGCTGGTGATGATAGATATATCACAGCCTATGACCATATTATGGAGAATATGAACTCATTTAGTGTTGACAAGGGATTCGAACTTTTGGAAAAAGTATCCTTAAGGGAGAAAGACTGCTCAACACAATGCTCCATGATTTTTCAGCCCCAAACTAATAATATTTATATCGCTGTATATCAGGATTTTGAAACCATATGGAAGGTTTCACTAAACAACAGAACAATTGAAACACACAGAGGATTTAATAAACATTCCCAGGCCCGGTTAGGGGAGGATGGAATTTTAGCGTCCGACTTGAAGTTGCTTGGGGTTTAGAATTTCAAAAATGGGGTCACACCTTGGTTTTTATCCTTTAAATTTCAACAAGTAACATGCACCGGATTTCACCGGTGATGTTAAAAGCTGCACGTAGACAAGCTAGTGAGTTAAACATTATTTTGCTGACTGAACTCTTTTGATCATGTTCGCTACGTCCTTAGTTGTGTTAATAATTCGTAACCGAACATTTGGATGTTTATTCCTGAAAACCCTAAAAATTTGATCTGCAAACGCTTGTCCAATTTGCTTTACACCATCAAAGTCTAAAACGACTTCTAAAAATCGATCAAAACGAAATATTAGACGTTTTGCCTGAGATCTTGATAATAAGGATTCTCCTTCATGTTCCATAAGCTTAACCGGGATAAGAGTTTTATGGAAAATAGGGTCTTTATCTGGATCTGCATATTCATTAAAAATAGTAATTAATTGTGTTGACGAATCTTTTTTTATTTTCATTAAAACGCCAGTTCCTGGGAGGTCGTCTCTTTCTTCCCAAAGAGTTCCCTCTCTGTTTCCAAAGCCAACAAAACTTAACTTGTGCGAGACTATCATAAAAGTATCGAAAACCCTGGATGTAAAGAAGATACCTTCCCCAGAATGGTTTTCAGGATCAGATGTAAATTTGCCTTTTGCCAGTTCCAGAATAGCCTGCTTTGAATATTCTAGTCCAAGTACCTTTTTTATTTTTTGAAAAACTCCAACTCCGTCATCAATAACTCTAATTTCGACATGTAAATAATCAAGAATCAATTCTATTATTAATTTTTTTGCGTCAGAATGGTCGATAACATTGTTGACCATTTCAGTAAAACCATACTGACAAACTTCTTTTATATTATTGTTTAATTCTCCAAGCAAAGGAGAAAAATGTTTTGACCACAGAATATCTTCTTCTAAATTCT
>JABIYQ010000541.1 GCA_018702715.1 Desulfobacula sp.
ACCGAAAACCTATCATCTGGATATGCTTTTAAACAGCATACTCCTTTGCTCCAAGCCATTTATGGGCAGCCCTTTGACAGCACAGGCAGCCAAAGATGCAGTGCAAATGGCAAAAATAGTTTTCGGCAGTTCCCCTGCACCTGTTATGGTTGCAAATATAAATGCTCTGGCACCGCTTCAGTTTGCACCTGAAATGGCTCAATCCATTATGATTTTTTCTAAAGCCGGTCAGCCGATTATCATTACAGGCGGCGGTATTATGGGGTCAACTGTCCCAATCGTACCCGTTGATCTACTCATTATCCAGAATGCTTCCGTGCTGGCAGGGATTTGCCTGAGCCAGTTGGTAAACCCTGGTGCACCCGTAATATATGGGGCAGTTGGTTCTCCTTTGGATATGCAGACCGGCGCGCTTTACCATGGAGGACCGGAATCCAACATGATCATAAAAGAAGGCCTTTTAATGGCAAATTTTTATGGTTTGCCCAGTCGTGGCGGTGGCGCGTTAACAGATGCTCATTCACTTGATTATCAGGCGGGTTACCAAAGTGCCTTATCCTTGAAAACAGCCTTGGATTCCCATGCCGGTTTTATTCTTCACGCCTGCGGAATCTTAAGCACTTACATGGCCATGAGTTTTGAAAAATTTCTTGCTGATGAGGAGCTTTGTCACCATATTTTAAAAACGCTTCAACCATTAGAGTTCAACAAAGATCAAATTGATCTCTCCATCATCAAAGAGGTAGGTGTAGGCGGTCAATTTCTTACCCATCCCTCCACTTTCAAGTATTGTCGGACCCAATTTATTCCCCTGCCACTGGCCAACCGACTTCCCTTTGACTCCTGGCAGGCGCAGGCTGTCTCGTCTTACCGGGATAAGGCCACAAAGGCATTATCCATACGCCTGGACCAATATCAAAGACCTGATATTGATTCATCATTGGAAAATGAGCTTAAAAAGTATGTAAGATCCAGAAAAAAGGAAATCTGCTAATACAAGAAAAAATCTTATAGACCGCTATAACGCGGCACATAATCTAAGGTATTTGGGCAAATGAACAAAGTTTTTTGAAAAAAACATCTGGTTATTCGGAAAATGCGATCTATATCAAATGGAATACGAAAAGATAGCTTCTGACACTGCTTTTGGTTCATATAGATTGACATCAAAATCTGTGGTCTCACCCGCCGCACTATTCTTGTTGGAAAACGAAATATTATCCTTTGTACAACATTACCCTGTGGAAGATTCAACCAAAAACTTCACCCATTTTTATCAAAAAATTTAAATCCCCATCAACCTTATATTTTTGCTCCATAAACATCTGTGGGCCATCTGCTTTTCTTGTGACAATATCCATCCAGAGTTCAAAGGGGGTGACGATTGTAATATTTGGTTCTACAGCAGATCCTGGGCTGCAATGTATTTCACCATTATTAATCGTAAAATAGCAGTCCCCTTCCTGCTCACCTGAAAAAATGAATTGGTAACATCCTTTAAATCCTTGTGATTTTTCTGGATTAAACCCTTCTTTCATGAGTACCAAAAAAGATTCCAGGGAGTCTGGTCGCGGCACCATCCCAAGCTTTTTAAATTCTTTAGGAGTTACACCTTCGTCAATGCAGGTTTGCCAATAAATATTTACAATAGCAGACATGGTTTTAATATCTATGGCAGGCGTATTTATTGTTTTCATTGTTCCTTTTGATATGGTTTTGTTTTTGATCAACTCCCTTCCGCCTTGAGTTACTGCATCTAAGATAGACTTGACTATCGGATCGGTGAGTTTTTGGGCCAGGTTTTCCGCACCAGGAATATAAATCTCTGCTTTTAGCCTCTTTCCATATAGATAATTCATATAAGCGCTTAACTGCTCAAAAACTGAATACTCGGGAAAACCGGCAACAGAGACCGAAACCACTGGAGGCGGTTCCTGGCGCAATGGATGTCGTGTTATACCGTTTTTCAGCTCAAAGAAGGGTTGTACAAAGGGCAGAGTGCGTTCTATAAAGGTTTTCAGATTTGCATTTACTGTATAGTGAAACAAAGGCGTTGCCATAATACAAAGATCGCTGGCCATGTATTTGGGAAAGATCTCCTTGCTCATATCATCCAGGTGCACACAGTTACCCGGTGTTTTAGTCCAACAGGTAAAACATCCGACACAATAATTGATCTTCTTTTTGAAAATATTAACGACCTCAACCTCGGCACCTTCCTCCTTCATCCCTTTAATCAATTGATTCAAAATCAGTTCTGTTTTGCTCTGCCCTCCAACCCGTGCACTGGAATTAATTGCAAAAACTTTCATGGTAAGCTCCTTTTAATTAATAAACATTCACAAAAATTCTTTATAAAACTTCCAAACGATGAACAGGTTAATGAGCAGAGCTGGGTATCATGTAATTTGGAAAGTTATCCGACCAGCAACGATAAAAGAAATGATCTGTAAATCAGTATCAATGTTTCGAGTTTGTGTAAAGAAATATTCAATTATATATCTAAAAGTAAAGTAAAAAGAAACAAAGTCCCATTATGCTATATTGGAGTCACTTTACAGCAGTTCAAACCCTGAAAAATAACTTTTAAACAACTTTTATTCTACATTTAAAATTTGACACTGTTTACTTTTACTCAGCTACTTTTTTTGAGAGAAGGCCTTGCAGCATATTTCCGAAGAGCCTGGAAATAGGCAACGATCTCAGGCGGGATCGATGTAAACCGAACCACGTGGGTGTGCCCGTCCTTACCCAATCGTTTGATCACCTTCCCATAGAAGTCATTACCCGGAAGCTCATCGCCCACATCCCCCAAGTCCATTTTGAGGTTGGTTAGCAGCTCAATACGTTCGTCCAAT
>JABIYQ010000321.1 GCA_018702715.1 Desulfobacula sp.
GTTTTGATAATAAAGTCATGGCAGGCGCATGGCTTCCGGGACAACCGGAAAATATTTTAAGGGTCACAGATCTTTCAAAACGATTGAATATCCCTTTGGTCTGGCTGGTCAACTGTAGTGGTGTAAAACTCACTGAGCAGGAAAAGTTCTATGCCAACAGAAGGGGAAGCGGTACAACCTTTTATCGTCATGCCGAGCTTGAGCAAATGGGGATTCCCGTTCTGGCCGGCATCTATGGTACTAACCCTGCCGGAGGAGGATACCAGGGCATCAGTCCGACAATTTTATTTGCCCATAAGGATTGTAATATTGCTGTGGGCGGCGGCGGTATTTTAAGCGGTATGTCTCCCAAAGGGTTCTTTGATCTGGAAGGCGCAGAACAATTGATTGCAGGTGCAAAACAATACAAGGCCAAACCTCCGGGATCAGTTGATATCCATTTTAATGAAACCGGTTTTTTTAGGTATGTCTATGAAGAAGAAAAAGGGGTTCTTGACGGGCTTAAAGATTATATGAAGGATATGCCGGCTTATAATCCTAAATTTTTCAGGGTTGCAGAACCTAAAGCACCAAGGTTTCCGGTTGAAGATCTCTACCGTCTCATACCCCATAACCAGAAACAGATCTATAATTTTAAGGAAATCATCGCCCGTCTGGTTGATGGCAGCGAACACATGGAATTTAAACCGGATTACGGTCCTGAGATTTATACAGGTCTTGTGAAAATGGATGGTTATCTTGTGGGCATTATCGGCAACAACCAGGGCTGGCTTGGAGAAGATTATCCCGAATATGCAGATTATGGCGGAATCGGTGGCAAGCTTTACCGCCAGGGCCTGATCAAAATGAATGAATTTGTCACCTTTTGCGGACGAGATCGAATCCCTTTGATCTGGTTCCAGGATACCTCGGGCATTGATGTGGGTGATATTGCTGAAAAAGCAGAGCTTCTGGGTCTTGGGCAGTCTTTGATTTACTCTATCCAGCAGACAGACGTGCCCATGACATTGATAACGTTGAGAAAAGGAACAGCAGCGGCCCATTATGTTATGGGAGGTCCGACTGCCAACCGCCACAATGCCTTTACCCTGGGTCTGGGTACCACTGAAATTTATGTCATGCATGGTGAAACGGCAGCGGCAGCAAGTTTTTCAAGAAGGCTTGTCAAAGAGAAAGCTGCCGGACGTCCGCTTGAGCCTATTATCGAAAAAATGAATCAGCAGGCCAAGGAATACTATGATAATTCAAGACCGGCTTATTGTGCAAAATATGGTATGGTGGATGAAGTGGTTAAGATGAGCTCTTTGCGTGATTATCTGAAAGCCTTTGCAGGGGCTAGTTACCAGAATCCAACATCTATTTGTCCACAGCATCATATGATTACACCCAGGGTTATCAGAGGATAGGAAAATTAAATTATCAGATTAAATTACCAAATTAAATCACCAGGAGGCCAATATGGCAGAGCCAAAATTTTTAAAAATTGAAAACAATGGTCAGGTTGCCAGGATCATTCTTGATCGTCCCAAACACAATGTTTTGGACATTCCCATGATGAATGAACTCAATGCTGAGCTTGAAAAAATAGCAGCAGATGAAGAACTCAAATGTCTGGTGATTACAGGCGAAGGCAGAAGTTTTTGCGCTGGTGTGGAAGTAGCAGATCATAAACCAGACAATGTTGATGCAATGGTGGCAACATTTAACCGGATTTTTGAGCTGATCAATATAATTGATATCCCTATTATTGCAGCAGTGAACGGTGCATGTTTAGGTGGAGGGATGGAGGTTGCAATTGCCTGTGATATGGTCATTGCCTCGGAAAAAGCTATTTTTGGTCAGCCTGAGGTCAAACTTGGATTTTTCCCGCCCTATGCAGCATTAAGGCTTCCAGAGCTTGTAGGCGTTGCCAAGGCCATTGAAATCGTCACCACGGGTCAGAATTATTCTGCCCTGGAATCCAAAGATCTTGGATTTGTATCAAAGGCGGCATCTGTTGATGATTTCCAGGCAACGATTGATGGCCAGGTAAAACAAATCTGCCATGCAAGCCCATTGATCCTCCGTCTTAATAAACGGGCAGTGAAACGCCATATTGGTACGAGCTTTTTCCAGGGTGTGGATCTTGTCAGTAACTATTTTCTTAAAACAATGATGAAAACAGAAGATACCCTTGAAGGTATTGCCAGTTTTGAGGAGAAGAGAAGACCGGTCTGGAAAAACAAGTAAAGCCCGGTAAAAACCCTTTCAGAATTTTTATGGCAGGGGGGGATCATCCCCTGCCATGATGTCATCTAAACGAGTATCTTATATTTTAAGCAAATTTATTATTGGGTTAAATGGGTATGACAGGACCTGGCAAAGATAAATTACTTGACCTTGAAAAGAGGATGAATAAGCTTTGCATCAAAAAAGAAGATATTGAAGAAAAATTTATCAAGGCATCGGGCAGAGGCGGCCAAAAGGTAAATAAAACATCTTCTGCAGTGTTCCTCAGACATCAAAAAACCAATTTGACAGTGAAATGTGGAAAATCAAGATCCCAAACCTTAAACCGGTTTTATGCTCTTCGCACGCTTATTGAAAAAATAGAAGAAGCTGTGATGGGAATAACTGAGGAAAAATTAAATAAAGTAGAAAAGATAAAAAAGCAAAAACAAAGGCGAAGGCGAAAAACCCAAAAAAAACTTAAGCGCCAGTGATTAATTAAAAGGCGCCCAGTTGGCATGGTTTTATCTTGATGTTTTTTTTCTCACAAGCCGATCCCATATCAAGCCGTTTTGTGTTTAGTTTTTTTGCAGTATCCCATGACTCCAAACAGGATATCCTCCCATCTTTTGATGCTTTATCCAGGTACTCATTTAAATCAGGTGCAATTTTAATATCAGGATCAATTTTTTTTTGCCCACCAGTGTAACCAAATAATCCAAGCTGGCATTCTGAAATTCGATATTCTAAAAGATCTATCTGTACGCCGATTTCAGAAGGGGGAATGTTCAACTCTTTTGCACCCTTATGGGCCAAAACACAGCTAATGCAATTGTCATTTGACAATGCCTGTATTTTTTGGGTTATGGTTTTATTGATTTTTTGGTCCTTATGTTTTGCTGCATAATGCCCTTTATCCTCGTGTGCCATAATATTATCCCTGAATAGTGTATTAACTCAACTTTCGGTCTTAAGTTCTTGCAGACGGGGTCGGGCTTGTTTTATTGTGTTTTATCAATAAATCTATATCAAAAATGCAATAATGCAAGCCTGACCCCACCCAAATCTGCCAACTCCGAAAGTTGAGGTATTAAATTTAAGTACAAAAAGAATCATAATATATTACAGAGAAAATTAAAATATAAAACTAAGGGTTCACTCAAAAATTAATTAGTTTTTGATCAGGCACATATTGCCAATTCTGCGCGTGACCTTCTGGTTAGAGTTGAGGGGGCCTGTCCGGGTAAGGAGTGAAAACTTAGGCATATTAAAAAGAATTGACATAACAAAGATAAATCCATAGAGATATTGTATGAAAGCAATGGGGAAATATAGGATTTTCAAACGGCTGATCAATTTGAACGGCATTAGGTCAAAAAACTTTACGCCAAACGGCTTTACAATGATTGAAATCATATCAGTACTTGTTATTATCGGGATCCTTTCTGCTGTTGCCGTCTCCAAAATGGATTCAATAGATGCCTATGATGTGGCTATGGAAACTGAAACAATGAAAATCCATCTTAGATACAGTCAGATCCGGGCCATGAGCCATGACGAACCCTGGGGTATTAAAATAAGCAACGGCACATCATACAGCCTGCAAAAAAATGGTTCCACAGCGCCTGTGAATCTTCCTAATAAAGATTCCGCCACCTATTATTTTGCAAAAGGAATCAGCATAAACCCGGGTAATCAGGTTATAAATTTTGATGATCTTGGAAGCCCTGGAAATGCTGATATTGTTATCACATTAAAAAAACAGGGGAAAAATCCACGCAGGATAAACATAACCCCAAAAACAGGTTTTATCTATTAGACGTCATGAAGCTGAAAACAGATAATTTGGGATTTACTTTGATTGAATTAATTGTTGTGATTGTGGTTGCCTCAATTTTTGCAGCCATGATGGTCCAGTTTGTCTATACTTCCGGAGTGAAGAGCACAGCACCGATATTTGTTCTTGATAAGTCTTTAAAGATAGATGAAATTCTTGAAAGTATTACATCCGATTATCTCCAAAATTATACTTTAGATCTGAATTTGCTGCAAACCAGAATCGGCAAAAGGGAAGGAAGTGATCAGAACAATGGATATGGAGTATACAGGGTGATCCATAACAGGTTTATTAAATTTGTTGCAAAATCAGAAAAAGTATCTCCTCAAGGTGATTCTGAAAATGGGAATTTGTTAAAGGTTACCATTGAATCAATAAATTCCAAAGAAAGGTTAACAGCAATATACCATAAACAATATAATAGATTATGATCAAATTATTTTTCGACAAATCAGGTTTTTCATTCATTGAGTTAATAGCTGTCCTGGTTATCTCAGGAGTCCTTATCCTTTTTGGCAGTATTGGCATTATGAAGGTTGTTAAAACTTATTTTTCCCAGAAAACCAATTCAGAAATCTCCTATAAAGGCCAGCTTGCTATGATAAGAACTTCAAAGGAGTTTAGGAATCTTACCAGAGTTGCAACAGGTAAAGGCAAAACAACTTCTATTGTTTATGATATCTATAGAAATGCAAAGCTTGAAACTCACAAACTATCATGGACAGGGACCATTGGTGATCCCCTTTTGTATGACGATTTTTCCAATAATGGAAATATTCTTGTTGATTCTGTGAAAAATTTTAAACTTGAATATTATGACGCTTATAATGACAAAGATCCCGCTCCCATCTGGAACAGCTCTACTATATTGATCAAAGTTACTCTGGAACTCATAGGAGTGGATAATATCTCTTCAGTATTTACAGGTAAAATAGCGCCAAGGAATCTTCTACCTTGAGCAAGAGAGAAGATGGGGTAATGAATCAATTAAAAAACAATGGTGGACAATTTTATAACAACAATAAAGGTATCATGCTGATAGGACTTATTGTTATTATTACTATTGTCGGAATAATGAGTGCAGGCTCTTTATATTTTATATCCGGTTCCACACAGACCACACTTTTTGCCAATGCCAATTCAAGGGCATATTATCTTGCAGAATCAGGTATTAATTATGCCAAGTTAAATGTGGGAAAAGGGTTATCCTACAAAGCCGCTACAAAGTTTAATCTGGACAATGGCGATGCTTTTATTATTAAAACCGAACTTGATCCACAAGATCCATCCCGGACAATTATTTATTCAACGGGAATTGTCAATTCGGGATCATGGCTTGAATCAAAATATGATATTACATCAAATTTTATAAAATCAGGAGGGATTGATTTAAGTGAAGTAGTCGGATTAACCATGGAGGACAAGAAAGGCAAATTAGTTCTGAATCCCATCTGGAGTATTAAAGGGCAGCCTAAGATAGAAGTAAAAAAAGATATTGGCAAAGCAGTGCTTGGTTTTACAAGCCAAAAAGGACCAAAGAAAAGTAAAGAAGGGGAAAATGGAAAAAAGATTCAGACATACTTACCCATACTTTTAAGCCTTGGGTGGTGGAAGACAAGTCCTGAAAAACCTGATTTTGATCAAGCCTGGTCTGACTACAATGGGTTATTGAGCTATGAAGTACAGGTTAAGGTCAAGCTTGAAATAAATGGGAGTCATGGAGATCATTTTATGCATGGCATTTCATTCAGGCTTTCTCCAAAGAGTCCAGGGTGGGCTGACAGCAATACTTACCGATCTTATGGGATATCCTATTTTAAATCAAAAAACATCACATGGCCGTTTAATATAGATCTTGACAACTCATTTAAGGCGATCATGAATAATTTTGTTTATATTGTGTTATGGGAAAAGATAAGTTCAAGCAATACCCTATCTTTGATAGACTACAGAAAATTAACTAAATACGATGGTGTCCTTGATGGATCAGATCTAAAAGACTGGTCAACAATTTTTTTAAGGCTTGAAGAAAAATTTGATGGTCCAAAAGGAACAAGGAAAAACCATATTACGGGATTTTTAAAGGGACCTGCTGCACCACCTTTAGGTAAAATTGACTGGGATTCAGGCAATTACAATATTGTTCAGTGGAAAAACAATTATTCCGGGCATGTTTTAACCAATTCTCTGACAACGCCAAATTTTAGCGTTTACAAGCCCGATGAAATAGGACTTCACGCTTTTTATAATTTCAATGCGAGCGATAAACAATATTTTGCAGATTTTAGCTTAAGGCTTGGCTCGGGCCCTATTATACAGTGGTAAAACACATGAAAAGATCTGATATAAAGAAATTGTTTTAAGGTTACTAATATTTTATTGGGCAGGCCCTTAGTTGGGCAGTGCCCAAGTGCCTGTTACACCGCTTACTGACACACCATTAACTTGTGTTACCGTAATAAGTCCATTGTTAAGATTTGCAGTGAAATCATTTCCCAGGGGAATATTTCCATTTGCATTTGCAGGTAAAATCGAGGTGTCATTTACCAGGCTACAAATCGCAGCAATATTTGCAGGAGCAGACCCTTGGTTTGAAAGCAGATATTGACCATACGCTGTTGAAAGTCTTGTTTTTATTTCTGCAATGGCAGTTTGTCCTGATTTTATTCTGGCCTGATTCTGCAGATCCATATACTTTGGTATTGCAACGGCTGAAAGAATACCAAAGATTAAAAGAACTGCAATAATTTCAATTAGGGTAAATCCTCCCTGGTTGTTTGTCGTGAGGTTTTTTCCTGGTTTTAAGATAATGCCTCCTAAAATCACATTGAAAAATTATATTTATATTATAGTAATTTTTAGTTCAGGCTTTTTGTATAGCCACCTTTTTTGTATAGTCATGGATTTTTTCTCGATATTTTTCCAAAGGTATCAGATTCTTAAATAATTGCAACCTAGTTTACAAAGATGGGGGAAAAATTTTTCCAGACAGATTTAAAGGAAAAAGGGTATTATTTTATCAGGTTTGGTATCACTGCTTGGACGGTTTTTTTAGGCCGAAATAATATACTGCCAGTAAAATAAGGAACCAGAAAACAAAGGTGATGGGGAATCCGGAAAAGGTATCTATAAAAAGGGTATTCTCAACAGATTCCGTATGAATGCCTGGTTTTTTGATTTTTAAAAGAAGGGCATATAAGACACCTAAAATACCATAAGAAATGTTATAAGCCAGTCCTTTAAAGCTTAAAACAGTTGCCCGCTGGTCAGATGATGCAACCTGGTTAATATAAAAGCTGACAAAAAAACCTGTAAAGTACATGGCACAAAAAGTGATAAGGGCAGGGATTAATCCTGCATAGGGCCAGAAAAAACTCATGAGGGTAAGTCCGGTAAGACTCAACCCAGTGGTGATCCAAAGGGCATAGGCCGGGGTATGGTTTTCTGCAATTTTTTTAGCCATTTTGGGAATCACAAGACCGAACATGGCAACTAGTGATCCAATAATACCAAAAGTTGATTCAGGAAGCTCTATCACTCTGTAATACTGGCTGGAAAGAGTGATAACAATTCTTATAATGCCGTCAAACAGCATGCCGAAAAGTATGATGGAAAAGGCAAAAGGGGTTTTTATAATCCAGAGGCCGGCCTTGAGTGTCAGGCTGAAAGCCTGTAGTACCTGTGGTTTTTTTGTATCAGACAAATCCGGATCTTTGACTGGATCTTCCATTCTAAGGGTCGTGATAAATGCACAGATTGCCAGGATAAAGGTAAGGTATAATGGGAATCGCATGGTGGTTTCCTGAGAAAAGGCGATGGCAAAGCCGAAAAATCCACAAATCTTTTCAAGCAGGTTTGGATCATAAACGGCAGCCCCCACACTCATGGCAATAATAAATCCAATGGATTGAAACCGCATCAGGATTTCCAACACTCTGCCCCATTGCTGAACGTCCCCTTTTTGAGCCAGGGAATCATAGGCTATTGCCTCGTCAGCACCACTGGCAGCAGCCTCTGCAAGCCCGCTTAAGATGCGATTGATCAGAAAAACAAAAAAAATAAGGGAGGGATTTATTTTGGGAATAAAACTGATGATACCGATTTCAATAATCATGATGAATGTGGCAAAAACCAGGAGCCGTTTTCTTCCGACAATATCAGCCAGAGCCCCTGAAGGAACTTCGGCAAGAACAATGGTGGCTGCCCAGACTGCATTGAGAATGGAAAACTGGGCCACGGTCAGGCCGAAATCCAGGAACAGAATGGTAAAAACCGGGTAATAAAATCTTGAATTAAAAAAAACTTTAAAGGCAATAAACAAACGGATGTTAGGAATAGAAAATGTAGGTATCAATGTTCTGCTATTCTTTTGATATCAAGGTTTTTAAGACATCTTCCTTGCCAATGATGCCCAGAAGTTTTTTACCGTCCACAACGGGTATGGTGTGAAAATGTTTTTCCACCATAAGGCTTGCAATTTCCGATACGGGTGTGTCGGCAGTCACGGTAACCGGGTTTTTGATCATGGCCTGGGTAATAGTTGCCGCTGAAATTTTTTGTAAGGTTTCCTCTAATTTTTTGGATGATGACAAAGGGATGATGCTGTCAAGGATGGTAAAAATAGGTGGAATCGGCATTTCTTTTTGCTGGAAGATCAGGTCACTCTGGCACAGGATACCCACCAGTTCTTCTTGATCATTCATAACAGGGACTCCATTGATATGGTTTTTTAAAAGGATTTTCACTGCCTTTGGTATTTCAGTATCCAAAGAGACACAGATGACATTGGTTTCCATTATATCTTTAGCTTTGATCATGATATCCTCCTTATGAATGAACTTGTATAATAATTTGTTTCGTTCACAGGTGGTGCTGACTTTACTTACTATACATGATTATAGTTTTCAGGTAAAGCGCCTGTAAGTGTAAGATCGATTTTTTGATTAATTTATAGCCTCCATTAAAGTTTGGAAATCCAGTAGTGTTAGCAAATGTTGGAAATTCAAGTTTCTTCAAAATTATGTTCAGAATGTATCACTATCTTGAAAATTGGCCTAACAGAAATACCTCTTGAATAAATTTGTCTTTTATGTAAAGAAATTCTTAACAGAAGCTGTTCATTTGTTCATTCACTAAAAGCTTCTTGGATTCTATTTATGATATCCGGCTCAGATAATATGAAAATTGTAATGTTATCCAGCTGGATTTTTATAAACTTGATCTGGATACCACTGCAACCTTATCGATACATCATTCCGGACTGCTACTGAGAGTTTCAAAGATGATTTTGACCGGACTAGGGGGATTCTATGCTTCAGTCGAAATTGGAAAAACCCAGTTCTCTGGAGTCATTATGCGGACAAGCACAGAGGGATTTGCTTGGGTTTCGACCTCGACGATTTTTATGCACAAGAAGTGAAGTACAGCGATAATCGGTTAGACCCTGGTACGGCAACAAATGTTAAGTATGCTGGAATATCTGCCTACGTATTGGATAGCCTTTGTACTAAATTTTCTCATTGGCAATACGAAGAAGAGGTTCGTGCATTATTTGATTTCAACGAATGTACAATGGAGAATGGTCTATATTTCTTCGGTTTTTCGGATGTGCTTGTTCTTAGAGAAGTGATTGTCGGAGCTCGTTGTGATGTCAGTTTAGAGGAACTTAAGCAGCTGCTGTCAAATATTCATCCAGACGTGAAATTGAGAAAATCACGATTGTCATGGAATAGTTATTCCGTCGTTGAAGATACTCAGTAATGTGCGCGTTGAACAAAAATACGTATAACAAGCGAATAGAGAGAGACGGCCTAAAGGCCGCTCCTCATTCGCAGCGTTAACAGCAAAGAATAAAGGGACAGTTGTATATGCTCAGTAATCAGGTAACTTATGAAAAATAGTAAACTGCTTACAGAAAAACAAACTTTCAAACAACTTTAAATAATACA
>JABIYQ010000266.1 GCA_018702715.1 Desulfobacula sp.
GAAGCTAAGGCCCTGGCCCTTGATGGTAATCCGGTTCACGAGGATATGATTGATGCCATTAAAACCGTAAAACAGGAAATTTTTTCTATTATGACGGTTCTGGATAAAAATCATAAAGTCTATGCCACCTGCTGCGGTCATATCAATGACTCTTTTCATGCCGCCATTGAACTTGCCAATGAGGTTTTTGCAGCCCCCTTAGAAAAAAAGGCGGACATTGTTGTATCTATAGTTAAATTTCCCCAGGATATTGATCTGTACCAGGCACAAAAAGGCATAGATAATGCTAAGCTTGCCTTGAAAGAAGATGGGATCATGATCCTTGTGGCAAAATGTAGGTGTGGAATCGGCGGGAAAGCCTTTGCCGACCTTTTAGGCTCAAGTGACACACCTAAAGCTGCTCTTGAAACCATTGAAAAAGGATATGTCCTGGGATATCATAAAGCTGCCAAAATGGCAGAAATAGGACTTTGGGCACAAATGTGGGGTGTGACGGATGTGGAACCCCACATTATTTCAAAACTGTTTATTAAACCTTTCTCAGATCTTCAGACCGCCATTGACAAGGCCCTTGAAGAAAAGGGGAGTGATGCCAGTGTCTTATTTTTAATGGACGGCGGACTGATAGTCCCTTTAGTAAAATAAAAATTATTTGTTTTCTTCCTGGATTCTAAGATCCTTTCTCAAAATTTTACCCACATTGGATTTGGGCAGTTCCTGCCGGAATTCCACCTGGGTGGGTAATTTGTATATGGCAAGTTTTGAGTCGCAATAATCAATGACCTCTTTTTCAGTCAATTTTTTTCCTTCTTTGAGGATAACAAATGCTTTTACAGCTTCTCCACGTTTTTCATGGGGGACGCCAATACAGCAGGCTTCAAGGATATTGGGATGTTCGAATAAGACTTCATCAATATCCCTTGGATATACATTATACCCTCCGGAGATAATCATATCCTTGATGCGATCCACAATATAAAAATATCCGTCTTCATCCATTTTAGCGACATCACCTGTGCAAAGGAAGCCATCCTGGGTCAATGTTTTTTTTGTTTCATCCGGCTTATTAAGATATCCTTTCATGACCTGGGGCCCCCTTATGAGGAGTTCTCCGGGTTCACCCATGGGCATTTCTATGGATGGATCTTCCAGATCAACAATTTTACATTCGGTTTCAGGAATCGGCACACCAATACTGCCTTGTTTCCTTACCCCTTTAAAGGGGTTGATATGTGTTACTGGTGTGGATTCCGTCAATCCAAATCCTTCTACAATTATTGAGCCTGTTTTTTCCTGGAAATTGTTAATAACTTCCAAAGGCAGAGGAGCACTGCCGGAAAAGCATCCTTTAATGCTTGTAAGATCAGTTGTTGATAGATCCGGGTGGTCAAGTATACCGATATACATGGTTGGAACCAATGGAGCAAAAGTAACCTTAAATTTGCTGATAGCTTCAAGCAAAGGTTCGGGCTGGGGTTTGGGTACCAATACGTTGGACCATCCCATACGGATGGCAAGGTTCATTGAAACGGACATCCCAAAAACATGAAAGATCGGCAGGGCACCCAGCATGACTTCAACACCTTTTTCAAAGCTTGGAAACCAGGCCTCGATCTGTTGAATCTGATAACTGATATTTTTATGGGTCAGCATGACACCCTTTGAAACTCCTGTTGTGCCGCCTGTATACTGGTACATGGCAACATCATCAATATCCAGGTCTGTCTGGGTATAGTCAGGTGAGTGTTTTGCAATTATATCTTTGAATTTGTACAGATCCCTTGCAGGAGTTACATCAGCTGCAAGGCCTTTCTTTTTGGCTACTAGTGGGAATAAAAGTCGTTTAACAAATGGAAGGTATTCTCCAATTGATGTGTAAACAATGGTTTTAATATTTGTTTTTTCCCGAAGTTTGACCATGCGGTTGGCAAGAAGATCAAGTGTAATTAAGAATGTGGAATCAGAATCGTTAAACTGATGCAAAAGTTCCCGGTCAGAATAAAGCGGATTGTTAAGAACAACTATACCACCAATTTTAAGGGTTGCATAATAGGCAACAACACATGGAATAACATTGGGAAGCAGTATGGCGACACTGTCACCTTTTTTAACGCCAAACCCCTTTAATGCCGCAGCAAATCTTGCCACCATTTCATTGAGCTCTTTAAATGTCAGTGTAAACCCCTGAAAAATCAGGGCTGTATTGTCCGGGAAATTTTTAGTAGATTCTTCAAGATACTGGGGGATCAGAATATTGTTGAAATCAACAGATTTTTTTACATCTTGCTCATAGGAGTTGAACCAGATTTTTTTTGTATCATTATTTTTATCAGTCACTTTTATTCCCTCTTAATTTTCTATGTTAAAATAGACATTTTGTCCTGGTTGATAAAAGGAAATCAATAGGTCTGTCAAGTAAAAAAAATAAAAGAGTGAACATTGTTTACTCAATTGAATAGTGTGAATAATGTATAGTGGGATCGTATGGTGTTGTCAGGCTTGCATAGTTGCGTTTATTGAACAATAAACGCAACTATGCAAGCCTGACCCCATTCATTAGTGAAGCAACGAATTGGATTTTCGTTTCCTTGACGATACGCTGGTCCCTATAATCCATCCTAAAAGCAAAACACCAACTCCAGCCATAAACCATTTGATCATGCCGGTTTTTAAAAGATCTTCATTCTTTGTTTCAAGTTGTTCAAGTTTTTTTAAAAGATCTAAGTTTTTCTTTTGATAGGCCTGATTTTCTTGAATAATTTTTTGAATGTTTCCCGCTTTTTTGATCAATTCATTGTATTTTACCTCTTTGTCTGAAAGCGAACCGTCATCTATTGTTTTTAAATCGGTTTCAAGTAAGTTTAATTTGGAAATTTTGTTTTTAAGACTATTGTTCTCTTTTTTTAGTTGATCAATAATAAGGGTTTTCGGCATTTCAAAAATAATATAGTTTTTTTCCACCCAGCCTGTTTCATTGGATTGGAGCTCAATTTTGTAAAACTCATTTTTTTCTTCCAGAATAATTACAGGGGTATCACTTTTTAGTGTTTTTATGACATCCGAAGCAGTATCAGGCCCCTGCCTGAAATTTAATATCAGTCGGTCTGATACATAGCCTGTTTTAGCCCAGATAAGCGATGGGAATAAACAAAGTATCATCATAAAGATCATAAAATAAAACAGCGATTCTCTCATCTTATGCGTGCCTCCATTGATTTTCCTATTTCCATAACAATCCTATCACAATTTTACAATAAAAAATTCTTGCCAAAATGAGCATAACAAGAGTATCAATAAAGGGTGTTTAAGTTAAACATTAATAAAACTATTTTTGGCCACTGAGAGCCGTTATGTCAATGCACTCCGGAATCAGTGTGCTTTTAAAAAAAATGAATGGAGTAATATTATGACACATCAAAACGATCAGGGTCACGATCATGACCCCTCACATAATCATGACCACTCACAAAATAATGGTCACTCACATGATCATGGTCACTCACATAGCCAGGGGCATGACCATAATCATTCCCATGACCAACCCCGGGAATTGACCTTTGAGCAAAAGCTGGAGAAATTGTTTGGCCATTGGATTGAACACAATGACAGCCACAAAGATACCTTTTATACCTGGGCTGGAAGAGCAAGGGAGGCTGGACTTGATCAGATTGCTGAAAATATTGAAAAAGCCGGGCTATTGTCCGAAGAGGTCACCCGGCAACTTCGCGATGCGTTAAATAAACTTAAGGGGTAAGAACCTCTTTGATTCTTTCAAGTGCCCAGTCAATCTCTTGTTTTTTGATAACCAGTGGCGGGGCAAAACGGATAACATGTTCATGGGTCTCCTTGCACAGGAGACCCTTTTTCATCAGTTTTTCGCAGAAAGGTCTGGCGCCACCCACATCATGTTTGAGCTCAACACCTATGAGCAGCCCTTTGCCGCGGACTTCTTTTACATAAGGACTCTGGATTTCCTTGAGTTCTTTTTGAAAATAATCTCCCATTTTGGCAGCATTTTCAATCATTTTTTCATCTACCAACACCTTGAGGGCTTCTCTTGCTACAGCACATGCAACGGGATTTCCGCCAAAGGTAGAACCATGCTCACCCGGTAGAAATACACCCAGGACCTCGGCATTGGAAAGAACGGCGGATACTGGATAGCAACCACCGGATAAAGCCTTGCCGATTAATGTGACATCGGATTCAATGCCTTCATGTTCTTCAGCCAGAAGCTTTCCGGTTCTGCCAAGTCCTGTCTGGATTTCATCAAATACCAGGGCTACATTGTTTTTTGTACAAATGTCTCTGACGGCCCTTAAATATCCTTCCGGCGGAACAATGACGCCGGCTTCACCCTGTATGGGTTCCACAAGAAATGCCACGGTATTTTCTGTTATGGCATCTTCAAGAGCCTTGGCATCTCCAAATGGGATTGCTTTGAATCCCGGCGTAAACGGGCCGAATCCTTCCTTGTACTGTTCTTCTGTGGAAAACCCGATAATGGTCAGGGTTCTTCCATGGAAATTGTTTTCACAAACAATGATTTCAGCTTTTCCTTCATCAATATTTTTTGTTGTGTATCCCCATTTCCTGACTGCTTTAATAACTGTTTCCACTGCTTCTGCACCGCTGTTCATGGGGAGAACCATATGTGAATGGGTAAGCTTGCAGATATCTTTATAAAATAAAGATAGCTGATTGTTTCTAAATGCCCTTGACGTTATACAAAGTTTATCAAGTTGTTCTTTCATTTTCTTGATAATTTTGGGGTGGCAATGGCCCTGATTAACCGCAGAGTAGGCAGCCAGACAATCCATATACTTCTTGCCTTCAACATCCCAGACCCAAATCCCTTTACCTTTTTCAAGAATCACATCCAAAGGTTTATAATTTTTTGCTCCAAATTTATTTTCAAGTGCTATAATTTCTTTGGTATCCATTTTTACCCTTTTACTTTATAAAAAATTTAATACTGTATTAATTTGAATAACATAAAACTAAAAAAAAGTTAAGAAATTCGTAATTATTCAGCTCTTACGCTTGAAACCGCCCTGTCTGATGGATATTTGTTTCGATGCTAAACGCTTAACCTCCTGCAAATATCCATCAGACAGGGCTTTGGGAATAACTTTTTTTAACGGGCTGAACAATTACAGAAATTCAAATATTTATTTTTTGTAATACAATTGAGATATCAGCATACCTGCTAACATGAGTACACACCCTAAAAATGCACGTCCGGAAAGGATTTCATTTAAAATCAGCCATCCACCAATGGCTGCAAAAACAGATTCAAGGCTGAAAATAATCGCAGCATGGGATGCAGGGCTGTCTTTCTGACCATAAATCTGGAGCGAATATGCAACTCCCACAGACAGCACACCACCATAGAGCAAAGGAATGGAAATTTTTAGAATATCTGCAAGAATAAAGGTTTCAAATACGACTGCAACAAGCAGGCTTAAGATTGAGCATACCATGCATTGGACAAAGGATAGCCAAGCTGTGTTAAATCGTTTGGACAGCCTGCCGATAATGATTAAATGAAAGGCAAAGCAAATGGCGGAAAACAGAACTAATAGATCTCCAAATTCCATACTCATATTGTTGGTCACGCTCAATAAAAACATGCCAATACTTGCCAGGATTGCTCCGATCCATGTTCCAAGACCGGTTCTGTCCTGTTTGAAAAATAGATTTAAAAACGGAACAATGACAACATAAAGTCCCGTGATAAATCCAGCCTTTCCCGCTGTTGTATAAACGAGTCCCACCTGTTGGAACGAGATCCCAAGAAACAGGAAAATACCCGATAAGATTCCGGATTTGATAATACCATTATTGTTTTTAATAGATGTTGAATTACGTTGAAAAAAAATAAAGGGCAGTAAGGACATGGATCCTAATACAAACCGCAGGCCGTTAAAGGTAAAGGGTCCGACATGATCCATCCCGATTCTTTGCGCCACAAAAGCAAATCCCCAGATGATGGCAACAAAGAGCAAAATAAAATCTGATTTAAAAGTGCTGGCTTTCATGGTATCCAAATATAGGGTAATTTAAAAAAAGGTTAATCTTTATCAGGGTGAACTGGCTTTTAAAAATGAATGTTCTAATATTTAAAACATGTGTTAGTCAAGAAAATAAGGGATTTGTCAAGAAAATAAGATGGACAAAAAAATAATAACTAAAAAATTTATGGCCGGTCAAAGACTGATGCTGGGATTTGATGGTAAGGAACTCAACGATGAGTTGAAACATATTATTGGGGATATTAATGCCTGTGGCATCATCCTTTTTGCAAGAAATATTGAATCCCCGGAGCAGATGAGCCGTCTTTGCTCTGCCTGCCAGGTATATGCAAAAGCATGTGATCTTCCCCCCTTGTTTATAGCAGTAGATCAGGAAGGCGGGGTGGTGGCAAGACTTAAAGAACCTTTTACTGTGTTTAAGGGGAATCCTTTTATTGACAGTGTTGAGGATGCCGGGGCCTTTGCCTCCATTACGGCCCGGGAACTGAAACAGGTAGGGATTAATATGAATTTTGCACCGGTTTTAGATATTGCCCCTAAAGATACACAAAGCATTATGAAAGACAGGGCGTTTAGAGGAGATGCAAAAATAGTTTCAAAGCTTGGCACCCAGATCATACGTAGTCTTCAGAAAAATAGTATAATGGCCGTGGCCAAGCATTTTCCCGGAATCGGCAGAACACTTAAAGATTCTCATTTTCACCTTCCAATCCTGGATATTGATATTGAAAGCCTTTGGCAATCAGATCTGGTTCCATTTGCAGAAGCAAAAAATCAGGATGTTGCGGGAATCATGCTGTCCCATATTTTATATCCCAGGCTTGATGCAAACTGGCAGGCAAGCCTGTCTCCTTTTATTGCCAACGAGCTTTTGCGTAATAAAATGGGATATGATGGTCTTGTGATGACGGATGATCTGGATATGAAAGCCATTGGGCACGATATTAAAACCTGTATTCAACAGATTTTAATATCTGGAATTGACATGGCCCTGATCTGCCATAAAGGACCCAATATTGAAAAAGCATACCAGCAAATCGTGCAATTGCTCAATGAGGATGAAAATTTATATTTAATGGGTAAAAAATCTTTGGAAAGAATTTTAAGGGTTAAAAAACAATACCTGCACGGATAATGTTAGTTGATTTTTGTTCTTGAGAAAACATCATGTTCCAGAAGGCATAGCTGTCCTTGTTGAACCATGGTATATCCCCTGGCCGCAATCATGGCGGCATTGTCTCCGCAAAGTTCTGCATGTGGGGCAAAAACCTCTATTTTTTCAGATTTTGCTTTTTGGGTTAATTTTTTAACAAAGGTTTTATTGGCAGAAACACCACCTGAAATGCCAATATGTCGGCAGCTTTTATCCTGTGCAGCAAAGATCAATTTTTTGGAAAGAACATCAATGACTGCTTCCTGAAAAGAAGAGGCAATCTGTGCTTTTTCATCTTTTGTGGCGATCTGATTGTCATGAATATACCTTGCAACTGATGACTTAAGACCGCTGAAGCTGAAATCAAAACTGCCTTTTTCAAGCAAAGTTCTTGGGAATGCAATATTTGCGGGGTTTTTTGTCTTTGCAAGACATTCAATTATCGGGCCACCAGGATAGCCTAATCCCAGCATTTTTGCAACTTTATCAAAGGCTTCTCCGGCTGCATCATCCCTTGTCTGTCCCATGAGTTCAAAATGGTCATATGAAGTGACATGGTAAATATTGGTGTGTCCTCCGGAAACCACAAGAGCTATAAAGGGGAATTTGGGTTTAGGGTCTGAAAGGAATAGCGAATAGATATGGGCTTCCAGATGGTTAACTCCGGCAAATGGAAGACGTCGTGCCCAGGCAAATGATTTGGCAAAGTTAAATCCCACCAAAAGCGCACCGATCAATCCGGGCCCCCGTGTCGCTACAACAGCATCAATATCTTCAAGTCTGATATTTGCTTTTTTTATGGCCTCATCCACCACAGGTGTAATGGCTTCGATATGCATTCGCGATGCAAGTTCAGGCACAACACCACCATATTTATGATGGACATCAATCTGGGTGGCGATGATGGAAGAAAGGATGTTTGTTCCATCCTTAACAATGGCTGCTGCGGTTTCATCACAGGATGATTCAATCCCAAGTACTATCATAATATAGTCAGAGGATAAGACCTTTCAGGCCTAAACCCATTGGGTCTGGTTCTCATTATTTTCCCTGGATTCAACCTCGCCTATGAAATATGCTTTTTCATTCATTGCCCCCAGTCGGTCCATGACTTCCTGAGCAGATGCATCCGGTACCACAATTACCATGCCAATACCATTGTTAAAGGTCCTTTGCATTTCAAAATCTGACACAGAACCCTCTTTTTGCATGATTTTAAAAATAGGGGGAATTTCCCATACATCCCTTCGAACAATTGCTTTACAGGCCTCCGGTATTACCCGGATAATATTTTCATCAATGCCGCCTCCGGTTACATGGACTATGCCGTGAATGGGCAGGTCTCTTATAAGGCTTAATATAGTCGGGACGTAGATGGTGGTCGGTTTAAGGAGTTCTTCTCCAAGAGTAGATTCAAGATCATTTAGTTTTGTATCTACGGTATACTTGCATTTATCAAAAAGGATTTTTCTGACAAAGGAAAATCCATTGCTGTGTACACCGTTTGAGGCAAGACCAATGAGTTTATGCCCGTTTCTTATGTAGGAACCGTCTATAATTTTATCATTGCCCACAATGCCCACTGAAAAACCGGAAAGATCATATTCTCCTTTTTGATAAAGCCCGGGCATTTCTGCTGTTTCACCGCCGATCAAGGCGCATCCGGCTTGATTGCAGCCCTTGGCAATTCCTAAAATGATTTTTTCAGCTACATCATTGTCAAGAACCCCCATGGCCAGATAATCAAGAAAAAATAAGGGTTTGGCGCCCTGGACGATAATATCGTTAACACACATGGCCACAAGATCAATACCAATGGTGTCATGTTTGTCCATCATAAAAGCGATTTTAAGCTTGGTTCCAACACCGTCCGTTGAACTAACCAGAACCGGATTGGCAACATTAGAGAGATTCAGGGAAAAAAGACCTCCAAAACCACCTATTTCACCCATGACACCGGATCGTGGAGTGGTTTTAGCAATATCTTTAATCCGATCAACCAATTTGTTGGCTTTGTCTATATCAACACCTGAATCTGCATAAGTTAAGGGATTGTTCATTTAAGGCCACCTTTTTCAATTACGATTGATTAAACCTTTTAACCCAACGAGAATAAACAGAATGTGGCGAAAAGTCAAAAGCTTTTTGACATCGTCATTTGAATATTGTATTTAGTGCCTGACCGAAAATTTGAATTTTTTTTTAAGCATACGCTCTTCTTTTAGATTGTACCAGGCGGGCGATAATTTTTTAATATAGACTTTTAATATAAACAAGGATCGGAGAATCTAAAGAGAATGAAAATAATCCATATTGGAATTTTAGGGTATGGAGTTGTCGGTACGGGTGTGGCAAAGTTGTTAAAACAAAAAAAACAATTACTTGAATCCAGAATCGGAGCTGTTTTAAAACTTAAAACTATTGCTGATATTGATACGATCACAGATCGGGGCGTTGACCTTGGATCCACCAGCCTGGTTTCCGATGCAAATTTGATTATAAATGATCCCAAGATAGATATTATAGTGGAAACCATTGGGGGCAAAACCATTGCTAAAAAATTTATTATGGATTCCCTTGAGAATAAAAAACATGTGGTGACGGCCAACAAAGCTCTTTTGGCCTCTTTTGGAAATGATCTTGTCAAGACTGCCAGGAATAACCAGGTTGATCTGGCTTTTGAAGCCAGTTGCGGTGGCTGCATGCCCATTATAAAGTCCTTGAAAGAGTCACTTGTTGCCAATGATATCAATTCCATGTCAGCAATTTTAAACGGGACATGCAATTATATTCTTACTAAAATTTCCAGGGACGGGTCAGGTTTTGAAGAGGCTTTAAAGTCAGCCCAAAAATTAGGATATGCCGAAGCCGAACCTTCTTTAGACATAGACGGGTATGATACAGCCCACAAACTTGCTATTTTAAATTCCCTTGCCCATGGAATGGAAATTAATTTAAAAGACATCCATGTGGAAGGTATCAGAAATATTACACCCGTTGACATCCAATTTGCACGATCATTTGGATATACCATCAAGCTTTTGGCCATTGGAAGAATTCGTGGAGATTATGTGGAAGCAAGGGTGCATCCGACAATGATATCCAGCTCAAATCCATTGTCCCATGTAGATATGTCCATGAATGCCATTGCCATTGATGCCGATGCCACAGGGCAAACCATGCTCTATGGCCATGGGGCCGGTATGATGCCCACGGCCAGTGCCGTATTAAGTGATATTGCAGACATTGCAAGAAACATTATTTCAGGTATAAAAAGACGGGTGCCAATTCTGGGATATCCTGAAGATAATATTAAACCCATACGGATTCTTCCCATGGATGAGCTTTACACAAGATATTATCTCAGGTTTGAAGCTCAGGATCATCCGGGTGTGCTATCCAAAATTTCCGGGATTTTGGGTGAAAATAATATCAGTATTAAATCAGTCCATCAAAAGGGCCGCAAAACAAATGGCAAGGTGCCCGTTGTAATGATCACCCATATTGCCAAGGAAGCATGGGTACAAAAGGCGTTAAAACAAATTTCAAAAACAGATTCAATAGTTGGTGATCCCATTGTGATTAGAATTGAAGAAATGGACCAGGAGTAGAGCGATGAAGATATTGGTTGCGGATTTAGAAGGTGTTTTTCTACCGGAGATATGGATTAATGTTGCACAAAAAACCGGGATCGAAGAGCTTAAACTGACCACCCGGGATATAAGTGATTATAATGTATTAATGAAAAAGAGACTTTCTTTACTGAAAGAGAATAACTTAAAGATTCAGGATATTAAAAATGTGATTGCCACTCTTGAACCCCTTGAAGGCGCATTGGATATTTTAAACTGGATAAGAGAACACTCACAGATTATAATGCTCTCAGATACTTTTGAAGAGTTTGCAAAACCTTTGATGGCAAAACTAAATTATCCATTACTCCTGTGTCATAGCCTGACCATTGACAAAAAAGGCAATATCACAGACTATAACCTAAGGATAGAAAATCAGAAAAAAGAGGCTGTGAAAGCATTAAAAGCAATGAATTATCACGTGATTGCTTTTGGAGATTCCTATAATGACATCGGGATGATCCAGGAAGCTGACCAGGGATTTTTCTTTAGTCCTCCAGAGTCGGTCCTTACCGATTTCCCCGATATTCCAGTGGCAGGGAACTATTCACAGCTTAAAACCATGATTGCTTCACTATTGGAAATTTAATGATTAATATTGATGATTTTAAAAATGTGACTGCTCTTGTAATCGGTGACCTGATGATTGATGAGTACCTGTGGGGAAGCGTGGACAGGATCTCTCCGGAAGCACCAGTCCCCGTAGTTTGCGTGGAAAAACAAAGCCATACCCTTGGAGGGGCGGGAAATGTCATAAATAACCTTGTGGCCATGGGAGTAAAAGTTTTGGCCATTGGTACTGCAGGGACCGGCAAAGCCGGGCAGATGATATTTGGAAAACTTGAAAGCCTGGGTATTGAAACAGATGGGATAGTAAGTGAACCCCAAAGGCCTACTACAAGAAAAACAAGAGTGATTGCCTCCAACCAGCAGGTGTTGAGGATTGACAAGGAAATAAAGCGGAATATCAATGCTGACACGCTAAAAAGACTGGTTAAGATTATTAAGGATAAAATTTTACAGGTAAACCTTATTATTCTTTCAGATTATGATAAGGGACTTCTCACAAAAGAGTTGATTGCCCAGACGGTAAAACTTGCAAAAAAGCACAACGTCATGATCCTTGCTGATCCCAAGTCCCTTGATTTCTCAAAATATGAACAGGTC
>JABIYQ010000543.1 GCA_018702715.1 Desulfobacula sp.
ATGAAATCTGATACCAAACTGATAAATTTGCTCCGCACAGCGATTGAATCAACAGAAGAAGATAATGGCTGGGCAGCACTCGGTCCGGTAGGAGCACATATATCGAATAAAACCTCTTTTGACTGCAGAAATTATGGTTATAAAAATTTAAGCAGTCTTTTTAAAGCGATAGACCTGTTTGAACTAAAACGCGGTACGGGGAACTCTTATCTTGTCAGAGATAATCGAAAGAAAAGGCCTACTTAGAAAGACATTCTCATTCGACCAGAATTTTTCTCCTGCGTAAACTGTCAGTCTGATAGTTATTTTTCCCAAAATTTGAAAACTGAGTTAAGCAGATCTATAGAAATCTCAATCAGCTAAAAAATATCTACCCGTCATAACTTTTGTGTTCCAACAAAAAAAATAGGAAACATTAAATTTTTTAAAAATAACATTTAAAAAGGCAGCCTCCATGGACAACAGACGATGTTTTTTAAAAAAAAGTGCAGTAATAGCAGCCGTGACAGCATTCCCTGTTTTACCATCCTGCATTACCCTCAATACCATTGAGGCACAAGTCCCCTTAAAGTCAAAAGAAATTAAAAATGCCGCTGTCCTGTGGTACAGCCAATCCGGTAATACCGAAAAATGCGGAAAAGTTCTTGTAAAAACATTTGAAAAAAAAGGAATCAAGGTGATTTATGGGGACCTTCGTGATAGTGACGCATCCATGGTTCCCACTGTTGACCTCATCGTGATCGGTTCCCCTGTTTTTTATTATGACACCCCGGATTTTGTAAAAGATTTTATCCAATCCCTGCCCGATATTAGCGGGATTCCAGTAGCTGCCTATGTCACCTTTGGCGGACCTGAAGGGAACCAGCACAATGCAGGCTGCAGTATGTTAGAAATTTTGGTGAAAAAAAACGGCGTGCCTGTTGGCCTGGAATCGTTTATGAGCATCAGCTCCTATTCTCTTTCGTTTAAAGAAAATGACGCTGAGATCAAAACCATGCAGAAACCTGTTTTACCAGACCAGAACACGTATAAAAAAGTTCGTGAATATGCCGGGTTTATCCTGTCACAGGTTGAAAAAGGCAGTACATCAAAATTCAAGAGAACTCTGACCCTAAGAGAATTTTCCACGTATTTTGGACCGGAATGGTGGACCAAGCTGACTGTGGATAATCATCATATTATTGAACAAAACTGTGTGGGATGCAATGCATGTGTTGAAAAATGTCCGACAGATTCTATTGATCTGGATAGTTTTTCAGTGAATACTGATTCATGCGTTTTGTGTTTCGGTTGCATAAATAATTGCCAATACCAAGCTGTGAATATGGAAAGTAACAATAAAAAATTGATAGGTTTTCATGAGTATATGGAAAAAAATAATTTAAAATTTGTTTTGCCCAATGAACTCAAAACTTAATTTCACAATATTAAAAGGGACCGGGTTATTAGCGATTTTGAATTTCCAGATCCTGTAAGCTTACGTAAAGAATAATAAATTCGAAATGAACCAGTAATGCAAAACTTACGAATTGGCCAAGATATAAAACCCATTATCCGAAGTTAGAAATGGCATGGCAACTTATATCAAACAAATTCATGATACTAAAAGACCTTTGATTATAACGCAGAGGGGAAAAAGTGTTGCAGTTCTAATTGATACTCAAGTGTTTGAAGCCATACAGGAAAAAATAGAGCTCCCCCCTTGTTCCATCCCTTCCGTTGGCGGCCCTGAATTCAACAGTTAATTGTCATGTTTTCTTTTTAAATTCTTTACTTACGCTTTCACTCAGATTAAGAGGTTATTATGAATGTTAAAAAAATCCGGACGATTGTTAAAAACAGATACAGGCTTTCTTCGAAAATTCAAATGAACTTTGAACTAAGTTTCCCTAAGTATCTAATAGGCAAATGCTGCTTCAATAGCTTTAATGCCTATGAAATTAGAACGCAGAAAATCTCTCCTTCCCTGAAAGGAATTGTTTTTTCAGACACAATACCACTCAGTTGGTTTACTTCCTCATTTTTAATACCTTGGGCAAAGGCGGTGAAAATTACTATTTCAGGCACAACACCTTCCTTTGATGAATTTTTAAACACGCCGGTGTCATCCAAATTAGATAAACAAACCCCTGGGTTTGAGTATTGCAAAATACGACTCAATGATCCGCAAGAAATGACAATTGATTTTCCATGGTCAAAAGAGCTTACAAAATACGTGCAAACAAACAAACTATTTGATATTTAACCTTTTGATCCTCCCCCAAAAAAGTGAAGGTAGAGACAAGGCCATTTTAAAATATTATTCAACAACGCTTTTATCCTTATAATAATTCACATAATACTTGTGGAGGTTTTTTTTATAGCAGGAGAAGAAAAATACCTTAAAAAAATATTAGGTACAGATTTTCTTGTCCTGTTTCAGCAAGAATAGTTTAACTTAAATCCCGGGGTAAAAAAATGAAACCCAAAGTACCCAAAAAAATCGGGCTGTCGCGAAGAACATTTTTGAAATGCACTGGCACCATTGTTTTTGCTATAGGAGGCAGCGGCTATCTGCTGAGTGGATGCAAGGCAAAAGAAGATGGGGCGAAAATGGCGGTCTCAGATGGATACCTTATCGTTGATGTTGAAAAATGTCAGGGATGTATCAGCTGCATGCTGGCCTGCTCCCTTGTTCATGAAGGAGCAGAAAGCCTTTCTTATTCCAGAATACAGATTCTACAGGATTCATTTGGGAAATTCCCGGATGACCTTACCATTGCACAGTGCAGGCAATGTGAATCACCTGCCTGTGTGGAGGCCTGCCCGGAAGATGCCCTTGCAGTCAATGCTGAATTTGGGCATGTGCGCATGGTGGATAAAGAAAAATGCACTGGCTGCGGCAGTTGTTTTGAAGCCTGTCCACACACACCGGCAAGGCTTTTGGTTGTGGAAGATGAAACATTTAATCGGGAATTAAAAAGCCTGAAATGCGATCTTTGCGCCAATGCCCCCTATCACTGGGATGAAAAAGGCGGTGGACCAGGTGGTAAACAAGCTTGTGTAGAAGTCTGCCCTGTAGGTGCCATTGCTTTTACCAGAAAACTCCCGGACCAGGAAGGAGAATCTGGGTATAAAGTCAATCTCAGGGACAAAAACTGGGTAAAATTAGGCTATCGAAAGTCTTGAGGCAAATAATGGATACAACTAACTCAGCCAGATACGAGAGGTATTATATATGAACGGATATGCAGGCAATATTTTAAGCATTAATCTGAGTACCCGAAGCATTACCACCATCCCCACTAAAAAATATGAGCAATGGGTGGGTGGACACGGAATGGGATCTGCACTGTTTTTTGATATGGTTAAAGACAAAACTATTGACGGGTTTAACCCTGAAAATGTCATTACCCTGATGAGTTCTCCTTTATGTGGCACCCTGGTACCCTCAGGTGCGGCCAGAACTGAGATTCAGGGCATTGGCGTCCAGTCCCTTCCCATTGGCTGGTTTACCCGGAGTAATTTTGGCGGACGGTTTTCAGCTATGCTCAAATATGCCGGCTGGGACGGTATTGCGATTCAGGGTCAGGCAGACAGTCGGGTATGGATTGATATTAGAAATCAAGATGTCAAGATAAGGGAATGTGATGATTTGAGGTTGTGGGGGACCGATACATGGAAATGTCAAAAGACCATCTGGAAAGATGTGGCAGGAGACGGAGTTTATGGAGACTGGGTTAAGGTCAATGAAAAAGGTGATATGACAACACAGCGCCCGGCAGTTCTGGCTATTGGCCCTGCAGGTGAAAACTTGAGTCGCATGGCCTGCTTAATACATGATGCCGGCAATGGCGCTGGCCAGGGCGGTTTTGGTGCGGTATTCGGGAAAAAAGGCCTTAAAGCCATCAGCGTCATTGGTACCGGCAGTATCAAAGTAAACAATCCAAAAGCCTTGATGAAATCCAGGTTGTGGTTGAAAAAAGAGTATTCATTTGATTTAAAAAATTTGAAATTTAAGGATTTTA
>JABIYQ010000544.1 GCA_018702715.1 Desulfobacula sp.
AAATTTCAGGTCCAGGTGCTTTGGGCTGGCTAAACCATATGACCTGCCAGAAAGTACCTGAAATAGACGGCAGAATTGCTCTTTGCCCCATGCTGGATCATAATGGTAACTTTAAATCCGACATGACCATCACCCGTGTGAGCCAGGAAGAATTTTTCTGTGTCACAGCTTCAATAGGTAAAAAGCATGACCAGCATTGGATGCAGCAAAATCTTCCAAAAGATGGAAGTGTTGACATGGAAGATATCACCTACCAGATGGGTTGTCTGGTTCTTGCCGGCCCAAAATCCCGTGAGGCTCTTGCAAAGGCAGCGTATAATGACGTTTCCGGCGAAGTGTTTAAATTTTCCACTTCCCAGGAGATTTATGTGGGAAGGACCAAATGCCGGATCAACCGCATGAATTATGTGGGAGAGTTGGGATTTGAGATTTTCCACCCCATCCAGCAGCAGGTGTCTGTATACAATGCACTTATGGAAGCTGGTGCTGATAGTGATATCCGCATGATCGGCATGCATGCCATGGATTCCATGCGTCTTGAAAAAGGATATTTAGCCTGGAAGAGCGAGATGAATCTACACCATACCCCTCTTGAAACCAATGTGGCCTGGACAGTGAAGCTGGATAAGGATTTTATTGGCAAAAAAGGTATTCTTAAGCAAAAAGAAGACGGTATCCCATTGAAATTAGTCTGCCTGGTTGTAGACGCGACAGACTCGGATCCCTGGGGTTACAATCCGATTTTAAAAGATGGAAACCGAATTGGTATGACATCATCCGGCGGATATGGCCACAGGGTTGAAAAAAGTATTGCAATGGGATATGTAAAACCTGAATTTGCGAAAGCTGGAACAAAAATGGACGTGGAAATCTTAGGGCGGGCACGAAGCGCAGAAGTTGTCACAATGCCTTTGTATGATCCTAAGAATGAAAAAATGAAGAGTTAGAAGTCAATAAAGAGGAAGTAAACAATGAAAATCTGTGTTTGTGTGAAGCATGTACCTGACACTGCAGCAAGCATAAAACTTGCTGGTGATAAGGGGTTTGAGGATTCTGAAATTAAATTTGTTTCTAACCCGTATGATGAATACGGAATTGAAGAAGCGGTCAGCCTGGTTGAAAAACAGGGTGGCGAGGTTGTCATTGTGACCCTGGGTAAAGCTTCAGCAGTAACAACCATAAGGTCTGCCATGGCCATGGGGGCTCACAGGGCCATCTTAGTGAAAACCGACAGCCAGTTTCTGGACAGCGATCTGACGGCAAAGGCTTTAAAGGCTGCCATGGATCAGGATGGACTGCCGGATATGATTTTTACAGGAAAGGGATCTGTTGACACAGAAAGTTTTCAGACCCAGTATCGCCTGGCTAAATTTTTTGGCATGCCCGTGGTAAATGAGGTTTCAAACCTTATTATTGATGAAGGCAAAGCAATTGCACAAAGAGAAATTGAAGGTGGAGAAAAACAGGTTATTCAAATGAGCCTGCCCTGTGTGATTGGAGCAACAAAAGGTCTGAATGAACCAAGATATCCCAAGTTTCCTGATATCATGAAAGCCAAAAAAAAAGAGATTAAGGAGATTGATCTTTTGGATCTTGGTATTGAAGCATCACAAGGCAAAGTTACATTGGAAAAATTGGAATCTGTACCTGAAAGATCAGGTGCAAAAATGCTGGAAGGGTCTGTGGACGATCAGGTAACTGAACTTGTCAGAATCCTTAAAGATGATGAAAAGGTTTTATAAGATAAGGAGAAAAGGATATGGCCAGGACAGGCATTTTAATTGAAATCGAAAACAATGTGGTAAAAGAAACCAGCTTTGGCGTAATGACGGCTGCAGCCGGCCAAGAGATTTATGCTTTGGTGCTGGGCCACGATGTTTCCGCCGTAAAAAACGTTTTAGCAGAATATGGTGCAACAGTAATCGTTAACATTACAGCCCCGGGCGATACATCATCAAGCCCGGACCTGCAGGCACAAATACTTGCTGCCGCAGTAAAAGAATATAATCTTGAAACTCTCCTGGGAACAGCCAGCACAACAGGCAAAGATTTGTTTGCAAGAATGGCCGCTATCCTGGATGAACCTCTTGTATCTGATTGTGTGCAAGTCAATATTGCAGACAAAACCGTTAAAAAATCGCATTTTTCCGGTAAAACCTTTGCCACGCTTAAAGTAAACGGATCCATTTTTCTGTGTACCATCCGCCCAAATTCCATCGAGCCTGTTCCCTCGTCCGGCGCTGGAGAAATAGTGGAGTTTACGTCTGATGTGGCAGATCCGGGATTGATCAAGATTGTAGAAGTTAAAAAAGATGCCGGCGAAAAACTGGATCTGACCGAAGCTCCTGTTATCATCACCGGCGGCAGGGCAATCAAGGCTGCTGAAAACTATCAAATGCTTGAAGCGTGTGCTAAAAAAATGGGAGCTGCCGTGGGTGCCTCCAGGGCTGCCGTGGATGCGGGCTATGCGCCCCATTCAATGCAGGTTGGCCAGACCGGTAAAACAGTAAGCCCAAGACTTTACATTGCCTGTGGTGTTTCCGGTGCAGTTCAGCATTTTGCCGGCATGAAGACATCAAAGGTCATTGTGGCCATAAATGAAGACAAGGATGCACCTATTTTTTCCAAGTGTGATTATGGAATCGTGGGAGATATTTTTGATGTAGTCCCGGTATTAACTGAAAAGCTTTAACACCAAGCTTTCCCCTAATGTTGCAAAAGCCATGAGGATGTTTTTATGCAACGTTAGGGTTTAATACTTGAATGGTGAAATGTGAGTAGTGAGATGTAAGAATGATATCATCATTTTTACATTTCACTACTCATTTGCATAATTGACAAGGGAGATTTTTTAAAAATGGAGCCGTATGTAATTTTAAAATCTGTGCTGATGTTTATTGCCCTCATTGGAGCATTTGGTTATTTTTTTACAAAGGTCACCCGGCTTTATAAAATTATGATGGCCGTGGACGGTGAGCCTAAACCTTTTGTTGACAAAGTCGGGGTAAGAATAAAAATTCTTTTTACAGATGTCCTGGGACAAACCAATGTAAGAAGAAAGCTGCTCCCTGGTCTTGCCCATACATTAATCTTCTTTGGTTTCCTTGCCATTCAGCCACATTCTCTTGAATTGATGGTCAAAGGTGTGATTCCTGTGTTTGATATCGGACATAGTCTGCCAGGTCTTTATAAATTTTATCTTTTTACAGCAGATATACTGGGCTTTTTTGTTCTTGTTGGATTTGTCTATGCTTTGTACAGAAGACTTGTGATAAAGCCTGACTACCTGACAATGGGTCGGGATGCAAACCTGATTATTCTGTTTACCTCTGTTATTGTGCTTTCCTTTCATTTTATCAATGCATTCCAGCTAATGATGCCTGTTAAAGCAGATGGATTCAGCTATGCAGGTGTTTTTCCGGTATCAGAAGTTTTTGCATCGGTCTTTGGGTTGGGAGCATTATCCCAAACCAGCATTTTAATCGGTTATGAACTTTTTTATTATATTCACATCGCAACCATCCTGGGTTTTTTGATCTATATCCCGGGTTCCAAGCACCTGCATCTTCTGGCTGCAGCTCCCAATGTGTTTTTCAAACGGCTCAAGATAGAAAAGGCAATGAAGAAAACTGATATTGAGGATGAAGAGGCAGAGACATTCGGACTGGGTCGAGTCCAAGAATTTAACTGGCACAACGTATTAAATCTTTATGCCTGCACGGAATGCGGCCGTTGCGAGGAACTCTGCCCGGCATCCAATACAGGCAAACCCTTGTCTCCCAAGAAGATCATTCATGATTTTAAGGTTGATCTTCTGGACCAGTCCGACCTGCTTTTAAATGATAAAAAAGATGAGATCCAGCCCATTATGCGAGAGGGTTCGGAACTAACAAGTGATGTCCTGTGGGCCTGCACCACCTGCCGTTCCTGTGAAGACATTTGCCCTGTGAACAATGAACACCTGGATTTTATTTTTGAGATGAGAAAAAATCAGGTTTTGATGGAAGCCAGTTTTCCTTTGGAAATGCAGGAGACATTTAATAATATGGAAAATCAGTCTAATCCATGGGGATTTTCTTCAGATTCCAGGGCAGACTGGTGTAAAAATATGGGTGTGCCGCTTATGGCGGACAAATCCCAGGCAGAAGTGCTCTGGTTTGTGGGGTGTGCAGGAGCATTTGACGACCGGGGCAAAAAGATCAGCCAGGCCACGACCCGGGTACTTCAAAAAGCCGGAGTTGATTTTGCCATCCTGGGGGCTGAAGAAAGTTGCAACGGGGATATGGCAAGACGTGCGGGAAATGAATATCTTGCCCAGATGATGATCCAGCAGAACGTGGAAATTTTTAGTCAGTATAAATTTGATATCATTCTCACAGGGTGTCCCCATTGTTACAACACCATTAAAAATGAGTATCCTGATTTTGGTGCAGAATATGAGGTGGTTCACACTGTAGATTATTTTAATACCCTGATCAAAGAAGGACGTCTTAATATCAATGCAAAGGATTTTGGTGCCCTGACCTTTCATGATTCTTGTTATCTTGGCCGGTGGAACAATATTTATGAAGCTCCCCGTGAAATTCTGAAAAAAGCAAATGCCGGCAGCCTGATTGAAATGGACAGGAATAAAAGCACAGGCTTTTGTTGTGGTGCCGGGGGTGCAAGGATGTTTATGGAAGAGACCATAGGAGAAAGAATTAACAATGAACGGGCAAAACAGGTGGTTACAAGTGGTGCAGCAATAGTTGCCTCGGCATGCCCTTTCTGCGCCACTATGCTTAATGATGGTATTATGGAAACCGACCAGCAGATCCCGATTAAAGACATTGCAGAAATCCTTGATGAAGTGACTGGTTGACAGAGTTAAAAAGAAATCTTAAAGTATCTATGAAAACTTTGAGAAATACTGAGCCGTTCATTAAAAGGGGAAAGACAATACAAGGAGAATCATGAAAATATTAATTGCATATGACAAAAATGTATCCACTTCAAAGGTAATGGATGAAGCACTCATGCGGGCAAAAAAACTAGAAGCACATGTCTATCTCGCCAGGACCTGCGCATCTGATACAAAACGTCAGACAATAAAACAGCTGGAACTCCAGCTCGAAGAGGTGGGAAAAGAAGTATTTGAAGAAAATGGGGTTGAATGCGAAACCCACGTTCTTATCAGGGGTCTTACACCGGGTGAAGATATTGTAGGGTATGCAAAGGAAAAACAAGTTGATGAAATCATTATCGGTATCAAAAAGAGATCAAAAGTGGGAAAGCTTGTCTTTGGGTCAACAGCACAATACATCATTTTAGAGGCCCATTGTCCTGTTCTTTCAGTGAAGTAATTATTCGCCCCTAAAAGATAGATATAAAGGATTATTGCGTGGATCAAATCTTATAAAAAAGATCTACACATAACCTCTTACAAAAAAAATAAAAGCCGCTGTTATTGAATATGTCAATTACAGCGGCTTTTAATTTAAATAACTGTTTAATATAGGCTTAAGCTAACTTTCAATGGCTCCGGCGCGAACTCCTTTGAGAAAGTTCATACAATAATCATCCTTGCCCAAAAGCATATCAGCCGTTCTGATGGTTGCCATTATTTTTTTATCCAAAGGATCAATAATGGCTGAATCCATGCCTGCATCCATCATCAGGGATACAAAGGTCCTATTGATGATTTTTCTCTGGGGCAGTCCATAGGAAATATTGGACAGCCCACCTGTAATATGGACCTCAGGGAAGAGTGCTTTTATTGCCCGTACCGCATCCAGGACCATTGTTCCCTTGTTGGACTCGACACTTATGGGCTGGACCAGCGGATCCACATAAATTGCGGCTGTTGGAATGCCTATCTTGTTGAGTTCTTGAACCAGGCTTTTTGCCCGGGCAAGGATATCATCAGAAGAGTTGGGCATTCCGGCATCATCCATACAAAGTGCAATGACCTTACATTCCTTTCCATCAAGAAAAGGCATCATGGCATCAAATCGTTCTTTTTCAAGGCTTATGGAATTGATCATTGGCGTCTTTTCCACCATCTTGAATGCCATTTCCAGAACAGCAGGGTCTGGGCTGTCAAGGGTTAAGGGCACAGTGGCAATTGGCTGGATGGTGTCCAACAACCATTTCATGTCATCGGTTTCATGACCGATACGAGCACCGGCATTGACGTCAATGAAATTGGCGCCTGCTTCCTGCTGTTTTTTTACATCGTCGATTATATAGTCGGCATCACGGTCAGCAACGGCGGCCTGGACTAATTTTCTGGAGGTGTTTATTCTTTCTCCTATTACTTCAAACATGGTATATTTTTCTCCTGCGTTTATACGTCCTACTTAGCTCACAAGGCTTTTAGCAAGTTTTGAAGCAGCACCGGCATCGGCTGCAAACCCGTCTGCTCCGATTTCATCGGAAAAGGACTGGGTAACAGGTGCGCCACCAACAAGAATTTTAACCTGATCTCTAAGACCGCTTTCCACAATGGCATCAACTGTTTGTTTCATCATGGGCATAGTGGTAGTCAAAAGAGCAGATAGACAGACGATCTGGGCATTTTTCTCTTTGATTTGAGTAACAAACTCTTCAGGGGTAATGTCCACACCAAGGTTATGAACCTCCATGCCTGCACTTTCCATCATCATAGACACAAGATTTTTACCGATGTCATGGAGATCTCCTTTGACCGTTCCGATGATAACACTTGCACCTGTAACAGATTCACCCTCTCCCAACAGAGGTTTCAGGGTGGCTACGCAAGTCGCCATGGCCTTAGCAGCCATGAGAACTTCAGGGATAAACATGTCACCGTTTTCCATTTTTTCACCCACGATGTCCATGCCTGCGATCAAACCTTTGTTGAGAATCTCGCCGGCCGGGGTATTCTGGGCCAGAGCGTCATTTACAAGGGAGACCACTTTGGCAGTGTCACAGGCAACAAGGGCATCAATCATTGCATTAAAATCAGTCATTTCTTTTCTCCTTTAAGTGTTTTTACGTTTTTCAACATAATCGGTTAATTGTTTTTCAATTTTTGGGTCAATATCTGGTTTTTCATAGGAAGCCAGTCGTTGAGCAACTTTATCTACAGCGACTTGGTCGATCCTTTTTTTCCCTTCTTTTGTCCAGGCATCCGGATTTTTCCGGCTCATGAGACCCGGCATGAAAAATTCAGTCCGGCAGAGTTGGAAAGTTTTGGGATGGGTCAGGTACTGGCCTCCGATACCCACATCTTTGATCACTTCAATGTCAATGGATTCATCGGTAAGAGCAAGCGGTTTGATCATGCTTCGGACCATGCCACAGACTTCTTCGTCAATGAGAAATTTTTCAAAACTCATGGCAATATAGGAGCCGAGGATACCACAGGAGTGGAGGATAAAATTAATCCCGCTTCTAACAGCAGTGGATAAAGCCAGGGCAGATTCAGCACCAGCCTGGGCATCGGCAAACATGGCATCTGTCAATGAACCTCCGGATCTGGAAGGCAGGTTGTAGAACTGTGCCATCTGGGCCGTAAGGTGAATATTTTTGGACAATTCAGGAGCACCAATGGAAAGAGCTCCGGTTTGCATGTCCATGGCAGAGGAGGTGGAACCGTAAATTACCGGAGCACCCGGTCTCACCAGCTGAGCCAGAGTTATACCGGCCAGGATTTCTGCATTCTGAAGGGCGAGAACCCCGTCCAGGGTCACTGGGCCTGATCCTCCAGCCATGATCAGGGAGGTCACCACACAGGCCTGGTTATGACGTGCAAGCTCAATAAGGGCTCCTGCCATTTCATCGGAAAACTGGAGAGGGGACAGGGAGTTGATCAAAGAGACAGACACGGTCTTGTCCGTGATATTTTCTTTGCCTCCCCAGAGAATTCCCGCCATTTCAATTCCATCTACAGCTCCTTGCCGGGATACCGGACTTCCCATGAAGGGTTTGTCACACAAGAGCATATTGGACAGGTTCAGGTCTAGGTGGATTGTGTCAAGGGGCATGTCAGCAGGTTCTACCATCATCCATCCATTCATATTAATATATGGGGATGTCTGGATCAGTTTGCAGAAATTATCGTAATCTTCCATGGTTGCGTGACGCTGGTTGCCCTGGGAATCCATGATAAAAGGGGCGCCATATCCGGGTAGGAAGACAAAATCATCTTCTCCGATTTCAACGTTTTTTTCAGGATTTCTGGCATGGACGGTAAACCTTTTGGGTGCTGTTTTTAGAGCTTTTTGAATGTCTGACTCTTCAAAAAAAACTGTAGTGCCTTCAACTCTATGTCCGTTAGTTTTAAAAATTTCAAGGGCTTCTTCTTGTTTAAAGGAAACGCCGGTGTCCTTTAGAAGCTCCATGGCAGCAGTATGGATTTTTTTTATATTATGGATACTCAGTTCCTGCATTCGATCAGACATTGTCTTTTCTCCTTTAAATATCGGGTTATCTAACTTGTTAGTTTTTTATGGTATACAGCAGATTGTATGCCATGGGATAAAATATGTGAATTTTTAATGAATATATATTTTAACCAACTAATATTATTTACAAAATTAAAAAATTTCTAAATCGAAATTTTTTAATTAAAAATAAATAATAAAAAAATTTTCACTTCAAACCTTTGATAAATAGAAAAAATTTTTTCAACTGAAAAAAAATTGACTAAATACTGGCTCAGTGGATAAAATCCGTACGAAAGAATTTGAATTTTTTGATCTTATAATGGAGCAATTGTCTTGAAATACCAAGATTTTTTGCTGCCTTTGTCACATTCCCCCCTGTTGCGGTGAGGGCGGATCTAATGGCTGATTTTTCCCAATCTGCCTGGGTCTGTGCAAAGTTGTTAGGCCAATTGGGGTCTGGGATAGCTGGGTCATCAAGCCTTGGAGTGACAGGGTTTTGGATCATGGAAATGGTGGTTGAAAGGCTTGTAAAATTAAGGGGTTCCAAAGAATTCAGACCTGCTGTGAAATGCTTGGTTCCAATGGTCTCTTCCCTTCCTGCCATGTTCATGGCCCCTTCTATTAAATGCTCAAGTTCTCTTACGTTTCCAGGCCATTGATATGTTTTAAATAATTCAAGGACTTTTTCTGAAATATAATTCACATTGGTGCCAAGCAGATTATTGTATTTTTGAATAAAATGGCTGATCAATTCGTTCATGTTGTCCTGTCGCTCTCGAAGGGGTGGCAGTTTTACCATGACAACCCCCAACCGGTAAAAAAGGTCGTTTCGTAACCGGTTTTCCTGAATTGCGCCTCGGGGATCCTGACTCACGGAACTGATAATTTTGACATCCACCGGGATTTCCTTGTCAGAGCCTACCCTGCGAACTTGTTTTTCCTGAAGGACTCTTAGCAGCTTAGCCTGGAGGTCCAAGGGCATGGCCAGGATTTCGTCAAGGAAAAGGGTGCTGCCATGTGCAATTTCAAAAAGGCCGGGTTTGTTCAGGGCACCTGTAAAGGCTCCTTTGGTGGTGCCAAATAAAATTCCCTCTAAAAGGTCATGGGGAATAGCTCCACAATTTATGCCCACGTATTTTTGTTTCCTGCGCCGGCTGTGATTGTGGATGGATTGGGCAAAGAGTTCCTTTCCTGTTCCCGTTTCTCCCTGGATCATGATGGGCGATGAAGAAGAGGCTGCCTTTCGAGCAGTTCCGACGACCCTCTGGAAATTCGGGTCGCTTCCTATTAGGTCTGCAAAGGTGTGAAGGGTGCCATTGCCGAGATCAGGTCTGGATTCAGTGATCGAAGTCATGGGAGTGGATTGATAAAGAAGTTCATAATCCTTTACAAAACAGATTGCTCCATTGACAATACCCCCATTGAGAAGTGGATAAACACTGGTAATGGTGTTGGCTACTTTTCCCGAGCGAACCCTGTAAAAAAAGGCCCGATTCTTAATAGAGGCATGTCGGTTGATCACCTGCATGATCATGCTGGAACGATTGTTGAGTTCATAAATATCGGTCACTTTACGTCCGATAGCATCTTCAGGAACCAGACCGTCTATTAAGGATTGTGCAATATTGTAAAAAAGAACGGTGCCGTTAATGTCAGCTATGATAACCCCATCATCCAAAAGGTTTAACACAGATAAAAAGTCAATGCTTTTCAGGTCCAGAAGAGTTGAAAGATTAGAATTTTCTATGGGTGGCATGGTTGACTTCCTTGCAAGTTATCCAACGATCATGATTATCGTCTGGAACAATACCATATCTGAAAAGGAATATCAAAGGTCATGCTTTTAAGTCAGAGGGTCGGGGAACCCAAAAAAAATGTTGAGCCGGATTAAAGCCCAACAGGTTAAAGTTTTAGTATTTTATCCTGTCAAATTTAATACCCGGATCAGCCGTTTTAATGGTTTTCAATACCTTGTTAAGAGAAGGGGTACCCATTTTTGCGAAAAGAAATGCCTTTTCTTTTTCCAACCTCATCTTAATAAAACCGATGGGTATCTGAGGACCCTGCATGTAGGCAATATCTTCAGCTTTTGTTGTAATGACTTTTCTCAAACTTGTGAGCTGGATTTTTCCATTTCCCCAAACTTCTATTTTATGGGAAATCGCAGTTGAGAAATAATACATAAATATCAGGATAAAGGTAAGCATAAATATGGGAAATCTATAAGAGGGTTCGGATTTATTCAAGATAATAACCAGAAAGGTTAGATCTACAATAATAAATACACCAAAGAAAAAATAGAATGCCCGTACAAAAAATACAGGGGCTTGATATACATAACTTTCCGGAATGGTTTTAGGGGACATTAGGATTAAAATTACTCCATATCATAATTGAAAAAATGATCTACCCTGACAAAAACTACAGGATAGATCATTAAATTTATAAAACACTTTTTTTGATTATCAATAAATTTTATTCTGATGGTTATCCAATCTAATGTTACCCATAGACCAGTCTTGGCAACCAGAGAATAATTTCCGGAAAGATGACAACCAGAGCCAGCCCTATTGCCTGTATTATCAGGAAAGGCACCGCAGCCCTGAATATGAGGCCGATGGTAATTTCCGGAGGAGCTACACTTTTCAAATAAAACAGGGCATATCCAAAGGGAGGACTTAAAAAAGACATCTGCATGTTTACCATATAAACAACACCAAACCAGAGATTAACATCATCCGGAGCAACACCGGGAAGGCCCATAAGTCCATCCCAGGGAAGAGATCTCATGATGGGTGCGAAAATAGGTACTGCCAGAAGCAAAATTCCAACCCAGTCCAGAAACATGCCAAGGATAATTAAAAGACCCATCATGATCAGCAATATGCCATAGGGTCCAAAACCTGTTCCCAAAAGCGATGCGGTTACAAACTCCTGTCCCCCGTTTACAATGTAAAAACCCACAAATATACTGGCTCCGAACATGATCCACAAAACCATGGTTGAGGCTTTAAGTGTTGTCATGGCAGCATTGTGTATGGTTGTCCAGGAAAGACGTCGTGAGAGTGCTGCAACACAAAGGGCACCAAAGGTGCCTATGCCGGCAGCTTCCACAGGAGTTGCAATCCCTGTAAAGATGACACCCAGCACCAGGACAACAAGAAGCATGGGTGCAATAATGCCTTTGAGCAGGATCAATTTCTCAATGATACTTATTCGGTCTTCCTTGGGCAGAGCCGGACCAAAGGTTGGATTGATATAGCTTCTGGCCATACAATAGATGGCAAACATACCTGAGAGCAGAAGTCCCGGTAAAAAAGCACCGATAAAGAGTTCACCCACGGACTGCTGGGCAACAACTGCAAAAATGATGGCCAGGATTGAAGGGGGAATCAATATGCCCAGGGTTCCGCCTGCCAGGATTGAACCGCAGGCCATTTCTTTGTTATATCCCCTTTTAAGCATGGCAGGCAGGGCAATGATGCCCATTGTGACTTCAGCCGCCCCAATTACCCCTACCATTGCAGCAAGAATTGTTGATGCAATAATGGTTGCAACGGCAAGGCCGCCTTTTAAACCGCCAAGTATCTGATAAACAACATCAAAGAGCTTTTCAATCAACCCGGCCGATGCAAGCACCGAAGCCATGAAAATAAAGAGAGGGATTGCCGACAACTGGTAGTCGGTCATAAATGGGAATATGCGAGATGGCAGCATATTCACCATATGGATGTCGCCAAAAATAAATAAAGCTATAACCCCTAGCCCGCCGGTTACAAATGCCAGGGGCAGCCCCATTAACAATAATATTATCAATGAGCCAAACATAAAAAATGTCAGCCATCCAATACCGATTTCTAAACCCATGATTTAAACCCCTTCTTCTTTGGCAGCAATTATATAAATATCTTTGACAATCTTGGTCAATCCATCCAGTAACAAAAGGAGCGCACCGATTGACAATGACAATTTAACCGGCCAGTACTGGATTGCCCACTCAGTAAAAGAGACCTCCATCACTCTTATGGAATCGGCGGCAAAAATCCAGCCGGTCCAGAATAAAGCAACTACAAAGATTAAAAAGAAAATAAAAGTAAAAACATCGATCCAGGCTTTCACCTTGGTGGGAAAGAGTCGATAGATGACATCCACATGGACATGGGCGCCTTCCCGGTGGGTAAAGCCCGCTGCCAGAACATATTGCATGCCAAACATTAAAAACATGCCCTCATGAGCCCAGTTTGTAGGGGAATTAAAAACATACCGGACAAGGACCTCGTAATAATATACAAATACGGCAATGATGGCCCAGTAACAGACAAATTCTCCCACATAACCATTGACCTTGTCTATATATTGAAAATATTTATTTTTGATTTTCACTTTTCCGGTCAGGGTTTCATGGGCCTGTGATTCCTGGCCCGGGATTACATAATCATACTCTTCGGCCGCAGCTTTATCCAAGGCTTCCTGGGCCTCTATTTCTTCACATTTTTTAAATAGTTTCGGGATTAAAAAAGCATCTATAATGAGAAGCAGGGCAATCAATAGAGCAAGTATTCGCACCTTTACCGTCCAGCTGTCAATAGCTTGATTTTCTTTTTCCCAGGTTTGCCTTGCTTTTTCAATTGTCTGTCTTAAAGGTTCTATTTTGGCCTTGACAGATTCATCCCCTTTTTTAATTTTGTCTTCCAACAGTTCAAGATCAAACTTTACGATACTCATTTCATTTTTAGCCATGGAAGTAATATCTAAAGCCTGCCTGTACTGGACATTTGCCAACAGCAGCATGGCGAACAAAGGAATATAGACAAGCCCCCAGGCGTTCTTGAGGTAAAACCTATGCATTCCAATAAATCCGCAACAAAACCATAATAGATAGGCTATTTTTTTTGACAATATATTGTCGACTTCCTTGCCTCTTTGCTTGCGAACTGTGTACATGGCAAAGGCAGGAACCAGAATTAGTCCTAACCAGTACATCCAGTGGGGTAGTGTAAAATTTATATTTGGCATCGTGATATCCTAATAAACAATTAAAAATTTCTTTTAAAAAAGATTAATTAAATTAAAAAAGGGGCTTAATAAAATGATGTATCCTAAGATAAAAAAAAGGGGACCAGCCTTTTGGCAGTCCCCTATTAATTTATATTAACCCCATTTGAGTTTTTGTCCTTTTATCATATCAGGAGTTACATAACCCAGGCTGCCTGACATCATGTAATCAAGCTGGATTTTAAACACCTTTGCTGCATACTTGTCTTTGTTAGCCCATTTGTACCACAGAGGTACTGCAAGATCAGTAAACTTTTTCACATCATCTTCGCCCAGTCGGGTAACAATAGTACCAGCTTCAGTAAATTTTTTCCATGCTTCCTGGTCAGCCTTCTGAATGCCGGCATGGTGCATATCTGAATAGACATGTACTTCCATTTCAACAAATTGTTTCATTTCTTTTGAAAGTTTGTTCCAGGATCTCATTCCAACGGTCAGATCCATTAAGTCAACGGGCTGGTAAATAGACATGAATCCTGCAGGCCCCATGGAAATATATTTTGTAACCTGGTGAAAACCCAATGCAAAGTTAATTGCAGGACCTACATAATCTGCAACGTCAATGGTTCCTTTTTCCAGGGCAGGGAA
>JABIYQ010000167.1 GCA_018702715.1 Desulfobacula sp.
AATGGCAGTACTGCCATTTTCGACAAATAATAGTGGGTCTATGTCCGAACTAGCCGGAAATAATCCAGATATAAAACATATTTTTTATCTGGATGGGACATGAAAATAAGGAATCTATAAATATTTTTCAATTCAAGGGGTCTTTCTGTTATTGATGTTTTAAGGCTGTCCAAGGATATTTTCAACTGATTTGCACCAGGCTTCAGCATAAAAACCTTATTATATCTATCTCTGTATTTAAGCTTCTTTTTTATCATCAATCCTTAAAACGATGCTTACCGGTTCAGGTGAAGGATTAACCACATCAAAACAAAATGATCCATAACCTCTCCAGTCATGATGCTTTAACTTAGGTGAAAGCCCAGGATATGATGAGGGAAACAATTCAAGTTTTAAGGATTTTTCCCCATGAACCGCATGGTCATCTGAAAGGGAAAAAAGGGTATGGCATTTCCAATGAAATTCATCCAAAACAGACTCTGATTCAAAATCAAACAGCACAAATTCTTTATTATTTGTTTTTTCACAGGTAGCAATAAAAAACATGCAAACAAACAATATCATACTATTTTTAACCAAACTGCCCACCCTAAAACCTGAACACGGCTACTTCGGGAGGACAAAATAAACGGAATCTGAAATGACTGGTTCCGATTCCCCTTGTTACGTACATGTTTTTTTTACCTTCTTGAAACAATCCATAATTGTATTTCACATTTTTTTCATAGCCCAATAGTTTGAACAACCAGGAAGGAAGACTTACCTGACCCCCATGGGTGTCACCACTGAACATTAAAACACTGTCTTTGCCTGAAAATTTATCAAAGGCAAAAGGACTATGGCTCAACACCAGCAATAATGTGTCCTGATCACCCATATCCTTTATTTTTTTAAGTTCATTCAGGCCATCATATCCTTCATCCATACCTGCAATCTTAACAACCTGTTTCCCTATATTTAACTTTTGTGAAGAATTCCTAAGCATATGGACATTATGTTGTTTTGTGGGTCTACCGCTTCCTTTTTCATGGCAGAATAAACAGGAATTTTTTGAATCGGAATAGTCATAATCACCCATTACTGCAAAAACACCAGATTTTGCTTCAAACTTGGATAAAAATGTTAATGCCGGTTTAGTATCACCTTTCCATTTTATATAATCCCCTGTTAGAAATATTAAATCCGGGTTGATCTGATCAATTATGTTTAATACCTCAGTTTCAACTTTTCCAAACCTTGATATATGTAGATCTGATATATGAACGATAATCTTATTTTTTAAGGCATTGCCAATTACGTCACTATTTATATTTATCTCTCTGATTTTAATTGTATTTGGCTCCATATATCTGCCATAAAAAAACAAAACGAGAAATAAACTAAAAACTATATATTTTATCATGAACTGGGTCAGGCTTTCTTTATTGTCGTCATTGAATAAAGGGTCAGAATCTTATCATTTCAATTGTACAAGTCAATTTAGTTGAAATCAATATTTTTTATGGGACAAAAATTTGCTCTGGCGAACTCAGATATTTTTTTTTGCAATTAAAAGTGTTCTTCCAATGGTTCCCAAGATACGTTTGTCCTGCATTTTTTGTACTTGATTCCCCGTCAGACGTTCAGAGGACAGAGGGCATTCGATGCGAAAGATTGTTTTCCATCCAGTTTCTGATAATAGCCTGTGGTAGTCAAATATTGTGATTGCGTTATCTGGTTTTTCTTCTGCTGCCGGGGTGGATTCAAAATCGCGCCAGTCAGCATTGAGGAATGCCAAGGTTGTTGTTGGTTTTGTATTTTTATGGGCCAGGGTAAAATAATCTTTAAAAAATTTTATATAGTCTTTTTTTGTGTAAGAGGATATGGAAGGGATATCCTTATTTGCTTTTTGCTCGTATTCTTTTTTTTTCTTGGTGTAATATGGAGGATCAAAAAAAATAAGGTCTGGCTTTTTTGTGACAGGCCATATTTCTTTTTGGGGCTCCCAGTGGTGATATTCTATTTCTGGCCGCTTGTCTTGTTTGTCTTTTTTATACTGGGCTGCCAGATCAAATGCCTGGCATTTTCGTTCAAAGACAAGACATGTGTCAGGGACTACTCCTCCGCCGGCCATGGGATCAAGGACAAGGTCTCCGGGTTTTGTAAAATAGTACAAAGTGTGAGCAATAAGCTGGGCCGGAATACGGCCGGGCCAGTCGTCTCCGAACTGTTCATCGCAGTTGTTAAAATACCACTGGTCCCAAGTGCGAAGACCCCAACCAAGCGCTTTAAATTTTTCCTGATCCGTTTTCCTTTGTAATTTTATGGCCCAGGTAAGGGCAAGATCCATTTGGTAATGGGCGGCTATGTATTCCATTTCACGACCCTGGGCTAATAAAGTGTCGATATTACCGAAACTGGTATTTCCGACAATTTCTGATATGCGGTTTCGGCTCAACCCTATTTTTTCTGCAATTTTTTCCTGAGGCCATCCAAGCAGGCTGAGTTTGAGGATAATGCTGTTTCTGTTGGTTCGCTGCCGGGCACGAATATCAGTGATCCATGCGTTGACGGTCTGTTGGCTGACGCCTAATTTTTCTGCAAGAACTGTTTCAGTATAGGCGCATTCCGGGTCTTTTGATGCAATGTCACGAGCGACCTGTTTTTTATCGTTTGGGGTTAATCTATCGCCATGAATGGTATTGCATTGGGCTGATTCCAGGAGAAGAGCTGTTTTGTTTTCCTCATAATCAAGGGGAGTGTCCTTCCATTCTATGGCCGGGATCTCTTTTATACCATTTTCCTGGAAGGCTACGCAGCGGTGGTTGCCATCCAGGATTATGGTTGCTTCCATTGATTTGTTGCCATTGGCATTTGTATAGTTGAAGACCCTTTGGATTTTGATTGGGGGAAATTTCGCATTGATGGAAAGGGCTTCAGCATATGCATTGATGGTTTGCTGGCTTTTAGCCGTCCTTGGATAGATGGCCGGGTCCCAGGTCAGATCTTTGATTTTTATGGATTTCATTCTTTACTTATCTCCTGAAAAACGTCATAAAATCATTATGTGTGGAATTGCAGGCATTATAAATTATAAATCTTCTGAAGAAAAGAACCTTCTTATACAAATGTCGGAATTACTCCGCCACCGAGGGCCTGATGCTTCCGGAACCTATGCTCAAGGACCGGCCAACCTTGCCCACACCCGTTTAAGCATAATCGATCTTAACAGCGGAGATCAACCCATTCACAATGAAAATAAAACTATTTGGATTGTTTTTAATGGTGAAATTTTTAATTACCCAGAGCTTAGGAAACTGCTTTTAACAAGAGGACATAAATTTTATACACAGACTGATACAGAAGTAATCATCCATTTATATGAAGAATTCGGCACCAATTTATTTGAACATCTCAATGGTCAATTTGCCTTTGCTATATGGGATGCAAATAAAGAAGAACTTTTGCTTGGCCGTGACAGAATGGGCATACGACCCCTGTTTTACTATCATAATAATCACCGCTTTGTCTTTGCCTCTGAAATTAAAGCCATCTTTGCTGACAAGACTATTCCAAGGCAGATTGATCCCGGCAGCCTGTCTGATATTTTCACCTGCTGGTCCACCTTGGGTGATCAAACCTGTTTTAAAAATATTTTCCAGATCCCTCCAGGACATTATGCCCATTTTTCAAAAAAAGGCCTTAAAATAAAACAATATTGGCAATTACCCTTTGGCAAAAAAACCTATCAGGAGAGTTCTGTTGAAGACTGGGCAGAAGAACTCAATGACCTTCTTTTAGATGCCACCCGCATACGACTTCGGGCAGATGTTCCCGTGGGCGCATATCTTTCCGGAGGCATTGACAGCACCTATACCAGTGCTCTGGTAAAAAACAATTTTAATAACAAACTATGTACATTTTCAGTGGGATTTTCTGATAAACAATTTGATGAATCCTATTTTCAGGATAAAGCAGTTGACTACTTAGGCACAGACCATAAAGCCATTTCCTGCTCTTACGATGATATTGGCAAAATCTTTCCAAAAGTGATCTGGCACACGGAAACTCCTATCATAAGGACAGCCCCTGCCCCTCTGATGATGCTTTCACGACTTGTACGAAAGAGCAATTTTAAAGTAGTTTTAACAGGAGAAGGGGCAGATGAAGTATTTGCCGGGTACAATATTTTTAAAGAAGACAAGGTCCGCCGCTTCTGGGCAAAAAATCCAGATTCAAAAATTCGTCCCCGGCTCCTTGAAA